>CALDFO010000149.1 GCA_937942205.1 uncultured Alphaproteobacteria bacterium | reverse complement strand
CTTGTTCACGCTCTTGTCGGTGGCCTGGGCCGACAGCGACACCGCCACCAGCAGGGTGTAGGGATTGACGTAGTCCAGTTCCGTCCTGGGTTCGGGCATCTGCTTCTTCAGACGCGCGAAAAACTCCTCGGCTTCGGCCTTGGAAAAAGGCTTTGGCATCAGAGTCCGAGAACGTCCGTCATCGCGTACAGCCCGGGCTTCTTGCCGTGGCCCCACCGGGCGGCGGTCAGCGCGCCATGGGCGAAGATGGAGCGGTCCTCGGCGGTGTGCGACAGGGTGATGCGCTCGCCGGAGCCCGCCAGGATCACCGAATGCTCGCCCACCACGGTGCCGCCGCGCAGGGTGGCGAAACCGATATCGCCTTCCTTGCGCGCCCCGGTATGGCCGTCGCGGCTTTTCACCCAGTGCTTGCCCAGCGCCACGCCGCGCCCGGCCGCGGCGGCTTCGCCCAGCAGCAGGGCGGTGCCCGACGGCGCGTCGACCTTGTTGCGGTGGTGCATTTCCAGCACCTCGATATCGTAATCGGGCAGCGATTTGGCGGCCCGCTCCACCAGCACGGCCAAGAGGTTCACGCCCATGCTCATATTGCCGGACTTCACGATCACGGCATGACGGGCGGCGGCCTTGATGCGCGCCTCGCCCTTGTCGTCGAAGCCGGTGGTGCCGATGACATGGACGATGCGGGCCTGCGCCGCCAGGTCGGCCAGCATCAGCGACACCATGGGCGTGGTGAAATCCACCACCGCCTGCGCGCTGGCCAGCAGCGGCAGCGGGTCGGCGGTCAGGGTGATGCCGTTGGGCTGCATCCCCGCCAGGGTGCCGCTGTCCAGGCCCAGATTGGGATGGCCTTCCATTTCCAGCGCGCCGCACAGGGTGATGCCCGAGCCCTGCGCGATCTGGCGGATCAGGGTGCGGCCCATGCGCCCGGACGCGCCGGTCACGACGATCTTCAGGTCAGACATGTGAAACCCCAAAGGTGGTTCGAGGAACTCAGACTTTTTCGTCGACGCCCGGGACGGCGGAATCCTTGCGCGCCACCGTCACCATGGCGGGGCGCAGCAGGCGCTCACCGATCATGAAGCCGGTCTGCACCACATCCACGATGGTGCCGGGGGCCTTGCCGCCCCCCGGCACCTCGGCGATCGCCTGGTGCAGGTTGGGATCGAACTTGCCGTCCGAGGTGTCCACCTGTTTGACGCCATGACTTTCCAGCGTCTGGATCAACTGGCGGTCGGTGGCTTCCACGCCGTCCAGCACCGCCCGGACCTGCGGGTCGGCGGCCTCGCGCGCCGCCGCCGGGCAGGCGGCCAGGGCGCGCGCGAAATTGTCGGCGATGCCCAGCATGTCGCGGGCGAATTTGCTGATCGCATAGGCGCCGGCATCGGCCTTTTCGCGCTCGCCGCGGCGGCGGACATTCTCCACTTCGGCCAGGGCGCGCAGGCGCTGGTCCTTGAGTTCGGCATTCTCGAGCTTCAGGGCCTCCAGCACCGCGAATTCCGCCGCGTGCGGATTTTCGCTGTCGGGAAGCTGCATATTTTCGTCGGTGTCACTACTCATGGCTATTCCTTTGGGGGCGGTCCTTAAACCTTAAGCAAGCAAACGTCCAATGACTTTGGCGGTATGATCCACCATGGGGATGATGCGGCCGTAATTCAGCCGCGTGGGGCCCAGAACGCCGATCACGCCGACGATCTTGCCCTGGGCGTTGGCGTAAGGCGCGGCCACGATGGAGGAACCGGACAGGGAAAACAGCCGGTTCTCCGAGCCGATGAAGATGCGCACGCCGTCGCCCTCGCGGGCCAGTTCCAGCAGCCGGATCAGGTCCGCCTTGCGTTCGATATCATCGAAAAGCGTGCGGATGCGCTCGATATCGGCCGCGGCGTCCACCCCGTCCAGCAGATGCGACTGGCCCCGCACGATCAGCACCTTGTCGCCGGAATCGGGCGCCGCCAGGGTCGCCAGCCCTTCGGCCACCACCTTGGCGGTGAGGGCGTCCAGCTCCAGCTTTTCGCTGTCCAGTTCGGCCAGAATCTCGGCCCGCGCCGTATCCATGGTGCGGCCGCGCAGCCGCGCCCCCAGATAGTTGGACGCCTCGATCAGGGCCGAGACGGGCAGGCCCGGCGGGGTTTCGATGATGCGGTTCTCCACCTGGCCATCCTCGCTGACCATGATGACCAGCGCCCGGCCCGGCGCGACGGCGACGAATTCCACATGCTTGAGGGCGGCGTCCTGCTTGGCCGTCACCATCAGGCCGGCGCAGCGCGACAGGCCCGCCAGGCTCTGGGTCGCCTGGGTCAGCACATCCTCGATCCGCCGCCCGCTGCCCGACATGCGCGCCTCGATGGCGACGCGCTCATCGGGGGCCAGTTCGCCGATTTCCAGAAGGCCGTCCACGAACAGGCGCAGGCCTTTTTCGGTGGGGGCGCGGCCCGCCGAGGTGTGCGGGGCATAGAGCAGGCCCATCGCCTCCAGATCGGCCATCACATTGCGGATCGAGGCCGGGGACAGGGCCAAAGGCAGGCGCTGGGACAAAGTGCGCGATCCCACCGGCTCGCCCGAGGCCAGGAAGGCTTCCACCAGATGGCGGAAAACCTCGCGGGGGCGGTCGGCCAGCCCTTGCGGCATGACGAGGGGGGAACGGGACTCCAGGCTCAAGCTATTGAAATTCCTATATATTATGCTTTGCGGTTGCGTATCCGGCGACAGGCGCTGTAGGTAACGCGCCAATCTAGCAGACCGATATATGAGGCTCCATGCGCCCTTCAACTCGCCAGTCCGATCAGATGCGGGCGGTTTCCCTGACCCCGGGCTTTGCCCGCCATGCCGAGGGGTCGTGCCTGGTCAAGTTCGGCGACACCCATGTGCTGGCCACCGCCAGCCTGGAAGAAAAGGCCCCGCCCTTCCTCAAGGGCACCGGCAAGGGCTGGGTGACGGCGGAATACGGCATGTTGCCCCGCTCCACCCATGACCGGATGCGGCGCGAGGCGGCAAGTGGCAAGCAAACGGGAAGAACCCAGGAGATCCAGCGGCTGGTGGGGCGCTCCCTGCGCGCGGTCTGCGACCTGACGGCGCTGGGCGAACGCCAGATCGTGATCGACTGCGATGTGTTGCAGGCCGATGGCGGCACCCGCACCGCCGCCATCACCGGCGGCTTTGTCGCGCTGGCCCAATGCGTCGCCTTCATGAAGAAGGTGGGCATGGTCAGCGCACCCGTCATCCGCGAGCATGTCGCGGCGGTGAGCTGCGGCATCTCGAATGGCGTGCCGGTGCTGGACCTGGATTATGACGAGGATTCCAAGGCCGAGACCGACGCCAATTTCGTCATCACCGGATCGGGCGGGCTGGTGGAAATCCAGGGCACCGCCGAAGGCGCGCCCTTCAGCGAGGACGAATTCCTCAAGCTGCTGGCGCTGGCGCGCAAGGGCGTGGGCGAACTGGTGACGCTGCAGACGCAGGCGCTGGAACAGAAATGACCATTCGCCTGCCGCGCGGCACCCAGCTGATCGTCGCCTCGCACAATGCGGGCAAGGTGCGCGAGATCAAGGCGCTGCTGGGGCCGCATGGCATCGAGCCGGTGTCGGCGGGCGATCTGGGCCTGCCCGAGCCGGAGGAAACCGG
>CALDFO010000148.1 GCA_937942205.1 uncultured Alphaproteobacteria bacterium | reverse complement strand
GTGATCTTGGCGAGCCCGGCGAAACCCGCCGTCGGATTCTTGATGCGGTCGGCCAAAGCCGGCCCGGCGGCGACCGTCATGGTCAGAGCGCTCGCGGCGAGACCCGCCAGGATCGGGAAACGGAACAGGGACGGCATGCTGGCGCGAATCTCTCCGGCATCGCGGACAAGAGCGCGACGGGGCGCAGTAACACGGCAAAGGCAGCGGAAAAAGGGCGCGTTGCCTTCTCAACCTCTCATGCAGGTCTCGATATGGTCGATGGCGACGGCCAGACCGTCCTCGGCCCGGATCTGCGCGCCGCCAGTCGGCTCAGCGGCCCGGCGTCCAGGCCTGATAGTCGCCCGTGGCGGCGGGTCGCTCGCCCTCGGCCAGGGTCGAGCCCTGCGGACGATAGGCCAGCGCCGTGCCGGTCCAGTTCTGCTGGTGCGGCTGCTGCCACTCGCGCGGCTGGTAGCTTTCCTCGGAGGGCGCGACATCGACGGTGTGATGCAGCCAGCCGTTCCAGCCCGCCGGAATGTTCGAGGCCTCGATCGGTCCATTATAGACCACCCAGCGGCGCTGGAAGCCGAGCGCCTTGTCCTTCACGCCGCCCTTGGTGCGGTAATAGACATTGCCGAACTCATCCTCGCCGACCCGTTCGCCGAAGCGCCAGGTGTGGAAGCGGGTGCCCATGGTCTGGCCGTTCCACCAGGTGAAGATCTGCAGCAGCCAGTTCTTCATCGCCCAGCCCTTCCCGCCTTGCGCCGATGCACTCGTCCGCGCGCCGCCCGCGCGCCGGATCGGGGCCGACTTATGGCGCCAGCGCCCCGCCCTGTCCAGCCCGGAGCCGGAACACCGGGTCACATCGCGACACAACCTGATTCTGTCGCGACGCCCCGCCCGATTCCTGCCGCGATTCGGCTTCGTGACAGCCACAATCGACGCCGCTTCAAGCACTTGCCGCCGAGCCCACAACCGGGACCTTCAAGCGGATGCCGGGACGGCATGGATTCAGCATCCGTCAACCATGAATAGCGGGGATTTTAGGGACTGCGCATCGGCCGGCCCTGTGGCAATCTTGCCGCGCAGCGGCGATTCTGCGCGGGATTCCCAAGGCTTAGCCCGAGCCTTGAACCTTATCCCCACAACTCACATGTTCCTACCAGATGTCGTATCCACAAGTTCGACCCCGCACTATTCCTTGACGAAGACGGCTTTGGGGCGCTAGATTTTGACCATCGCATGACGGCCGGCGGCACCCCCTCTGGATGACTGCGAAACCCTAGTTTTCCAGTGTGTCCCGG
>CALDFO010000147.1 GCA_937942205.1 uncultured Alphaproteobacteria bacterium | reverse complement strand
CCGATGCGGTCGTTCTTCTCGAACAGGGTCACCGAATGGCCGGCGCGCGCGAGCTGCTGGGCCGCCGCCATGCCGGCGGGACCGGAGCCGACCACCGCCACCGTCTTGCCGGTCTTTTTCGCCGGCACCAGCGGCTGAACCCAGCCCTCTTCCCAGGCGCGGTCCACAATCTGGCATTCGATGGTCTTGATGGTGACCGGACTGTCGATGATGTTCAGGGTGCAGCTGGCCTCGCAGGGCGCGGGGCAGATGCGGCCGGTGAATTCGGGAAAATTGTTGGTGGAATGCAGCGTCTCCGACGCGGCGCGCCACTGCTGGCGATAGACCAGATTGTTCCAGTCAGGGATCAGGTTGTTGACCGGGCAGCCGTTGTGACAGAACGGAATGCCGCAATCCATGCAGCGCGCCGCCTGGTCGCTGACCTCCTGGGAGGGCAGCGGGCGGACGAACTCATGATAGTTGTAGACCCGCTCCTCCGGTTTTTCGGAAGGACGGTCCTTGCGCTCGATTTCCAGGAAGCCTGTGATTTTTCCCATCTTCTGAACCTTATTCCGCTGCGACCGAGGCCGCCCCGCGCCCCTTCATGTCGGCCAGCGCCTTGGCGTAATCGGTCGGCATCACCTTGACGAACCGGCCCAGCGCGGCATCGCAATCGTCCAGGATCGCCTTGGCCTTGGCGCTGCCGGTGTACCGGTGGTGACGCTCCACCAGGAGACGGATGCGCTCGGCGTCGAAGCGCAGCAGATCGCCCATGCCCGGATCGGAGACGTTGAGCGAACGCTGGCGCGGCAGTTCGGGATCCTCGGCGCCGCAGAAGGGCGCGATCCGCTCCAGCTTCACCATCGCCGGGTTGCAGCGGGATTCGAACTGGCCGTCCTCGTCATAGACATAGGCCACGCCGCCCGACATGCCGGCCGCGAAGTTGCGCCCGGTCTTGCCCAGCACCAGCACCACGCCGCCGGTCATGTATTCGCAGCCGTGGTCGCCGGTGCCTTCCACCACGCAGACCGCGCCGGAATTTCGCACCGCGAACCGCTCGCCCGCCACGCCGTGAAAATAGGCTTCGCCGGCGATGGCGCCATACAGCACCGTATTGCCCACGATGATGTTCTGCGCCGGGTCGCGCGCCAGGCCCGCGGGAGGCTTGACCACGATCCGTCCGCCCGACAGGCCCTTGCCGACATAGTCGTTGCTGTCGCCCGTCAGTTCGACGGTGACACCCCGCGCCAGGAAGGCGCCGAAGCTCTGCCCCGCCGTGCCGGTGAACTTCACGGTGATGGTGTCCTCGGGCAGGCCGGCATGGCCGTGAATCTTGGCCACCTCGCCCGACAGCATGGCGCCCACGGTGCGGTCGACATTGCGGATGCCGCGTTCCAGCCGCACCGGCTGGCCGCTTTCGATGGCGGGGCGGGCGGCGGCGATCAGGTCATGATCCAGCGCCGATTCCAGGCCGTGATTCTGACTTTCAACATGACGGATGGCGGCGCCCGGCTTGGGCGTGACGGTGTGCAGGATGCGCGACAGGTCCACGCCCCTGGCCTTCCAATGGGCCACGGCCTTCTTCATGTCCAGCCGGTCCACCCGGCCCACCATTTCGGCGACCGTGCGGAAGCCCAGCTGGGCCATGATCTCGCGCAGTTCCTCGGCCACGAAGAAGAAATAGTTGATGACATGCTCGGGCTGGCCGGTGAAGCGCTTGCGCAGCACCGGATCCTGGGTGGCCACCCCCACCGGGCAGGTGTTGAGATGGCACTTGCGCATCATGATGCAGCCCGAGGCGATCAGCGGCGCGGTGGCGAAGCCGAACTCGTCCGCCCCCAGCAGCGCGCCGATGGCGACGTCGCGGCCGGTGCGCAGGCCGCCGTCCACCTGCACGGCGATGCGCCCGCGCAGGCCGTTCAGCACCAGGGTCTGCTGGGTTTCGGCCAGACCAATTTCCCAGGGACTGCCCGCATGGACCAGCGAGGTCAGCGGCGAGGCGCCCGTGCCGCCCTCGAAACCCGAAATGGTGACATGGTCGGCGCGGCACTTGGCGACGCCCGCCGCCACCGTGCCCACGCCCACTTCCGACACCAGCTTGACCGAGATGCGCGCCTTCTGATTCACGCTCTTGAGGTCGCGGATCAGCTGCGCCAGGTCCTCGATCGAATAGATGTCATGATGCGGCGGCGGCGAGATCAGGCCGACGCCCGGCGTGGAATGGCGCACCTTGGCGATGTTGGCGTCCACCTTGTGGCCGGGCAACTGGCCGCCCTCGCCGGGCTTGGCCCCTTGCGCCATCTTGATCTGGATGTCGTCGGCATTGACCAGATATTCGGTGGTCACGCCAAAGCGGCCCGACGCCACCTGCTTGATGGCGCTGCGCAGGGAATCGCCGTTGGCCAGGGGCTTGAAGCGGTCCGGCTCCTCGCCGCCC
>CALDFO010000146.1 GCA_937942205.1 uncultured Alphaproteobacteria bacterium | reverse complement strand
CTCGCCGGGGATGACATCGCGCGGGGCGCTTGCCGCTCGCTTTGGCTCGCGGCGTTCACCGGCTTTCGCAGGTCCACCGGACCTGCTCACGCGCTACGCGCGCTGCCGGTTCACTTGTCCCAGACATCCACCTTGCTGTTGCCGTCATTCTCGACGGTGACGGTGAATTTGTGGCGCGGGCCGTCGAAATCCACCAGCCAGCGGTCCTTGATGCGCTGGGTGCGCCCGAAACGGACCTCGCCGCATTTGCCGTTGCAGAACTTGGCCAGCCGCGCATTGGCGATGCCCTGCGCCTCGCGCGTGGTCATGGGCGCGAAACAGCCCGCCAGCAGGCCACAGGACAGGATGATGAGCGCCCCCCGGAAGGGGCGGATCACTTGCGCTGGCTCAGTTCGGCGAGCTGGCGGCGCATGGCCTCCATCTCTTCCTTGAGATCGGCGACCTCGTCGCTCTGGGCGGCGGGCTTGGCCTTGGGGCTGTCGCTCTTGGGCTGCGTCCCGGGCACGCCGAAGGGCGTGAACATGGCCATCGCGTTCTCGAACAGCTGCAGGTTCTGGCGGGTCATGTTCTCGATCATCTGGTTGCCGCCGCCCAGCGCCTCGGCGATGCGGTCCCGCATGGCGCCCTGGTTCTTGGTGAAGCTTTCCATGCTCATGTCCAGATAGCCCGGCACGAAAGTCTGCAGGGAGTCGCCATAGAAGCGGATCAGCTGGCGCAGGAACTTGATCGGCAGCAGCGACTGGCCCTTGGCCTCTTCCTCGAAGATGATCTGGGTGAGGACCGAGCGGGTGATGTCCTCGCCGGTGCGCGCGTCCTGGACCTCGAATTCGGTGCCGTCCTTCACCATGGCGGCCAGGTGATCCAGCGTCACATAGGAGGATGTCTGGGTGTTGTAGAGGCGGCGGTTCGCATACTTCTTGATGACGACCGGGCCTTCGCCCTTGGATTTTGCTTCTGACACGATGACCCCGACTCTACGCTTGGCCCTTTTCCGGGCCGTTCCCCACCAAAGGACAGGACAGCACCCCGCAGCGCGGGAGTCCAGCCTCATTTAGCAATCGCAGCAAGCAACAAAGTGTCAGTTCCACGGCAAGTTGCTGAAAAACAACAGTGATTTCGCCGCAGTTTACCAATGGCCGCGTTCGCGGCATTTTGCGCGTGGCAATAATATGGATCGGTTTGGGGAGGGTTTCGCTTTGGAAGACATCGTCATTGTTGCGGCGGCGCGCACGCCTGTGGGTTCCTTCAACGGCGCCTTCGCTTCGGTTCCCGCCCACAAGCTGGGCGAGGCCGCCCTGCGCGGTGCGCTGGAACGGGCCAAGGTCGCGCCGGACGAAGTGTCCGAGGTGATTTTGGGCCAGGTGCTGACCGCCGCCCAGGGGCAGAATCCGGCCCGCCAGGCGTCCATCGCCGCGGGCCTGCCCGTCGCCACGCCGGCCTGGGGCATCAACATGGTCTGTGGCTCGGGCCTGCGCGCCGTGGCGCTGGCCGCTCAGGCCATCCGCAACGGCGACAGCCGGATCGTGGCGGCGGGCGGCCAGGAGTCCATGAGCCTGTCCACCCATGCCGCCTATCTGCGCGCGGGACAGAAGTTCGGCGACATGCAGTTGATCGACACCATGATCCGCGACGGACTGTGGGACGCCTTCAATGGTTATCACATGGGCGTCACCGCCGAGAATGTCGCCAAACAGTGGGAGATCAGCCGCGAGGAGCAGGACCGCTTCGCCGTCGCCAGCCAGAACAAGGCCGAGGCCGCGCGCAAGGCCGGCCGCTTCAAGGACGAGATCGTTCCGGTCACCGTCAAGGGCCGCAAGGGCGACACGGTGGTGGACACCGACGAGTATATCCGCGACGGCGCCACCTATGAGGCGATGACCGGCCTCAGGCCCGCCTTCGACAAGCAGGGCACGGTGACGGCGGGCAATGCCTCCGGCCTCAATGACGGCGCGGCCGTGCTGGTGCTGATGCGCGCCAAGGACGCCGCCGCGCGTGGCCTGACGCCGCTGGCCCGCATCGCAAGCTGGGCGCAGGCGGGCGTGGACCCCAAGGTGATGGGCTCCGGCCCCATTCCGGCCTCGAAGCTGGCGCTGGAAAAGGCGGGCTGGAAGGCCGCCGAGCTGGACCTGATCGAGGCCAACGAAGCCTTCGCCGCCCAGGCCTGCGCCGTGAACAAGGATCTGGGCTGGGACACCGCCAAGGTCAACGTCAATGGCGGCGCCATCGCCATCGGCCATCCCATCGGCGCTTCGGGCGCCCGCATCCTGACCACCCTGCTGTTCGAGATGGCCAAGCGGGACGCCAGGAAGGGCCTGGCGACGCTGTGCATTGGTGGCGGCATGGGGATCGCCCTGACGGTTGAAAGGTGACCCCCATCCGCGGCAGCTCGGGTTTGCAAGCAAACACCTCGCTGCCGCACCTTCCCCCTTCCTGGGCGCTTCGCGCCGAAGGGGGAAGAGGGCCTGAGACGGTTGAACGGTAGCCCCCATTCCGGGAGGGGTGCGACTGCACCGCAGCATCGTTCTTTGTTGAAGCGTCCCAAACGCGCGCCTACAAGCAGAGGTGGAGCAATTGGGACGCAAACAAACATGGCACGGGTAGCGATCGTAACCGGCGGCACGCGCGGCATCGGCGAGGCGATTTCGGTGGCGCTGAAGGACGCCGGTTACACCGTGGCGGCGAATTACGCCGGCAATGACGACCGTGCCCGCGATTTCACCGCCCGCACCGGCATCAAGGCCTACAAGTGGGACGTGGCCGATTTCGACGCCTGCGTGGCGGGCGTCAGGCAGGTCGAAAGCGACCTGGGCCCGGTGGATGTGATCGTCAACAATGCAGGCATCACCCGCGACGCCACCATGAAGAAGATGAACCGCACCGCCTGGGACGAGGTGCTCGATATCAATCTGGGCGGCTGCTACAATATGTGCAAGGCGGCCTGGGACGGCATGAACGAACGCAAGTTCGGCCGCATCGTCAATATCGGCTCGATCAACGGCCAGGCGGGCCAGTACGGCCAGGTGAATTATGCCGCCGCCAAGTCCGGCATCCACGGCTTCACCAAGGCGCTGGGCCAGGAAGGCGCCCGCGCCGGCATCACCGTCAACGCCATCGCGCCCGGCTATATCGACACCGACATGGTGGCGGCGGTGCCGCCCGACGTGCTGGCCAAGATCGTGGCCCGCATCCCCGTCGGCCGCCTGGGCCAGGCCTCGGAAATCGCGCGCGGCGTGCTGTTCCTGGTCGCGGACGAGGGCGGCTTCATCACCGGATCGACCATGTCGATCAATGGCGGGCAACATATGTATTGACCCCCTTGTTTGACCCCCTCCGGTTTCAGCTTCCGCTCGCGTGCTCGGCTTGCGCCTGCGCGCGCTTCGCTCGCTGAAACCACCTCCCCCTTAGGCGTGCTACCGCACGCGAAGGGGGAGGCGGGGCTGTGCTCTCCCGGTGCGGGGCCCCCTTCGACAAGCTCACCCTTCGACAAGTTCAGGGTGAGGCTGTAGATAACCCTCATGCTGAACCCGTCGAAGCATGAGGAGCGCTGCTCCCCATGATCTCCGCCCTCACGGCTGAAAATATCGCCTGCGCGCGCGGGGAACGGCGGCTGTTCGACGGCCTGTCCTTCACCCTGCGCGCCGGGCAGGCGCTGGCGGTGGAAGGGGCCAATGGCGCGGGCAAGACCTCGCTGCTGCGCCTCCTGGCGGGCTTTCTGGCGCCGTTTGCGGGCCGTGTGGTGGTCAGGACCGCAGAGGGTGACAGCGACGAGGCCGAAACCCGCGCCCGTCTGGTGGGCTGGCTGGGCCATCAGGACGGCCTCAAGCCGCAGATGACGGTGCGCGAGCAACTGGTTTTTTACGCCAGGCTTTATAGTGCCCCCCTCCGCCCTTCGCACCTGGGCGGTGCTACGGGCACCTCCCCCGCCGGCGCACCGCGCGCGGGGGAGGCGGACCTGATATCGCTGCTGGAACAGGTGGGCCTGTCCCGCCAGG
>CALDFO010000145.1 GCA_937942205.1 uncultured Alphaproteobacteria bacterium | reverse complement strand
TGGCGGGCGTCCCTGGGTCCGCTGCCTGGTTCATGCAGACCAAGTATGGGGCGATGTATTGGCAGGCCACCGCTGCCTTCCGGACCTTCCGGTATCGCGTCGGCCCCGGCATGTATAACGGCCTGGGCGTGGGCCAGGCGGCGATCCGGGCAAGGATGTCAGCCGCCATGCCTTGGCTCTATCCGCAGCAGCCAGGCTGATGGGCCAGACCATCCGGCTGAAAGGCGGGAAGGAGCTTGAGGCCAAGCTGAAGGACATGGCCAAGAAGGTCGAAAAGCCGGCCAACCTGCGCGTCGGTTTCCTTGAAGGGGCAACCTATCCCGACGGCAAAGGCACCCCGGTGGCGGCGGTGGCGGCCTGGCAGAACTTCGGCACCAAGGGCATCCCGCCGCGGCCGTTCTTCTCCAACATGGTGAAGGACAAGAGCCCGGACTGGCCCAAGGCGCTGGAGACCAACCTGAAGTCCACCGGCTACGACGCCGAAAAGTCCATGGAGCTCATGGGCGTGGGGATCTCCAGCCAGCTGCAGGAAGCGATCATCGACACCAATGATCCGCCCCTGTCACCCATCACCGTCATGCTTCGCGGCATGAAGTCCAACGATCAAAGTCTGGTGGTGACCGGCAAGACGGTGGGCGAAGCCGCCCAGCGCGTGCGGGACGGCAAGACGAATTACGGCGCCTCCACCAAGGTGCTGGACGAAACCGGGCACATGCTCAACTCGGTGGATTATGAGGTGGACTGACCTGGACCGGCTTCCGGCCATATATCGGATCACCATGTCGATCCCAGGGAAGGGGCCCCGCTATTACATCGGACAAGCCGGTGTTTTGGGGGAGCGGCGCCGGCGTCACCTCCATGCGCTGCGCGGCGGCTATCACTCGAATAGCCGTCTGCAACGTGACTTCTCCCGGCATGGCGAGGCAGTTTTCTCGTTCGAGGTGCTGCTGGTCTGTGAAACCGAACAGCTGACCTTTTACGAACAGCTGGTGGTGGACGCCTATGCCGGAAAGCCGCTCTACAATGTCCACCGCGTTTGCGTGGACACACCCCGCGGGGTGAAGCGATCATCCAGCGCGTGCGCCAGAATGTCTGCCGCACACCTGGGAAAAAGCCTTTCTGCCCAACATCGGGCGGCCATTGGCGCAGCCTTCCGAGGACGGAAAATAGGCCCGCCATCTGTCGAAGCCCGGAAAAACATGAGCGCCGCAGCCAAAGCACGGAAGCGGCGGAATACCGAACCCAACCAGGAGACCTGACATGAAGAAGTTCCTTTTCGCCATCGCCACCATGGGCCTGCTGGCCCTGGCCACCCTGGCACCGACGCCGGCCGCCGCCGCGGCCTGCAACACCACCCTTTTCAGCTCCACCAAGGGCGACGTCACCTTCCCGATGTGCCCGCCTCCCATCGGCGGCGCCACCGCGGGCCAGATGGACAACATGGGCATCGGCGCCAACACGCCGCGCCCCGGTTCCTTCACCACGCTGAAGAGCGCCGACGGCCTGACCTGCGCCAGCATCATGCCGGCGGCGGCGACGGACGCCGTGTTCTTCATCGCCACGCGGCCTTATGTGCTGGTATCGGCCAGCGCCATCTTCTCGGTCACCGCCGGCGGCGCGTCGAAGCTGCAGCTGGTCAAGGACGCCGGCACCAATGCACCGGGCGCGGGCACCGATTTGCTGACCAACAACACCAACACCGGGTTTGACCTGGCGCTGACCGCCAACACGGTCCAGGCCGGCACCCTCGTGGCCGCCGGCACTCGCACGCTGGCCGCCGGCGATCGCCTGTCGGTGGACTTCGCCAATGCCATCCAGAGCTCCGCCGGCATTGTCGGGACCGCCTGCATGGCGCCGCAGTAATCCGGTGAACTTGCACGGGGCTGTCCGCGGCCAAATCCCCGCTGTCACCCCTGACATCCTGGTGGTCCTGGCCAGCAGCGCCGGCTATTCGGTGGCTGACGATGGCCCGGGCAACCAGGTGCCGGCTTACGAGCTGGCGCAGGTCTGGGCGCAAATCCAGGCCAACACCTTCGCTGACCTTCACCAGGTCGACGCCATCAACCAGAACGGCGAAATGCGGAGCGCCTATCTGTTCGGCGTCTCGCACGGTGTGGTCCGGTCCCTCGAAAAGGGCGGCGACACCATCACCTTCCAGGACGAGGACGGCGGCTACAATGAGTGGCTGGTCACCAAGGTCCTG
>CALDFO010000144.1 GCA_937942205.1 uncultured Alphaproteobacteria bacterium | reverse complement strand
GCTGCGCCTGCGCGGAGATGAACTGGTAGGCGAACGCACCGACGATGCTGAAAATGCACCCCCAGATGAACTCGTTGAGCGATGCGCCCGGCGGCATGACGACACTGATTCCCAGCATGGCCCCCGTGCTCGTGGCGATCGCCGTGCTCGCGGCTGCAGTGCCGCTGGCTGGATCAGACATGAAACTTCCCCCTTTTGCCCTATGAAAAAGGGTGCCCCAGGGTTGGGGCACCCTTTCCGTTGATGATGATGTAACGCCGGCTTACAGGCTGGCGATTTTCGATTTGACCGCCAGGTAGGCGTTCTTGATCAGCGCGGTGACGTCCTGTTCCGCGATGGTGATGCTGTTCGTGGCGGCATGCTCCACCAGCTGGGTGGCGGCCAGGTTCGCCTTTTCCAGGCCGGACAGGCTGTCATCGGCCATGAGGTCCGTGACCAGCTGGGTGGCCTTTTCGCCAATCTTGTCCACCAGGTCTTCGAAGCCATCGGCCACGGCTTCAACGGTTTCTTCCGCGGCTTCCTTGGCGATGGCAAGCAGCTTGCCGCCCAGCTCGCCGGCTTCTTCGACGGCGGCGGACACGATACCGGAAGCGAACGCTTCCAGCTTATCGGCAATGGTCTTCAGGCTCATGATTCTCTCCGGGTTTTTGGCCGGCCCAAATGCCAGCCGAGGGGGAAGGTGATGCGCTTCGCGCGCGCCGTCTATGGGTTTGTGCAGCCCAGGGCCACGCGCTTCGCCCGGTTGGTGGCGATGGCTTCGCGGGTGGACTTGGTGTCGCCCAGCTCCCCGCGGGCATAGCCCAGGGGGTTTTCCGGATGGGCGGCCATGGCGGCGGCGACACTGGCCGGAGTGACGGCCGGGTTGCCCGGATTGAACGCCAGGGGCGGCAGCTCAGAACAGGCCAGCGGCTCCGGGGCGCCACTGGATGCCGCGGCCGGCTTAGTCTGGACCGCCGTGGTACGGCTTGGCGGCGCTGTCTCGCCCGTCGCGCACGCCGTCAGCAGGGGCAGGATCAGGGCGAGCATTGGAAGCGCGTTGCAGTTCATTGAGGCCAGCTTGTGCATTGTCTCTCTCCACTTCAGCGCGGCCGAGGTCTTGCCCGGCTTTGCGTTCCGCCGCGGCCGGGTCTTTCGTCCCGCCGAGCACATTTCCCAGGATGGGCTGCAGAACATAGGTCCACAGCAGCGTAAGCCATTTCATGACAGGTCTCCTTTTTGGACGCCGCAGAGGAGAGCCCGCCTGATCCTTACCGTTGCTGGCCCCCAAGGCGCAACGGCGGCAACCCGGAAGAAGCCGGGACCAGGCGGGCTCACCTCTACAGCGTCACCATTTCAGCAGGCAGCAGCCCAGCAGCAGGGCCCAGGCAAAGAGCTTCATACGCCAGCCGTCATCGTGAAGACGTTCGGCGGCTGCAGGCCGCGGGTCAGCTTGGCCTGCACCTTGGCGACGATTTCCGCCTTGGTGATGTCGCCGTCCTTGTTGGCGTCCAGGCCCTTGTTCTGGAGATAGAGCTTCGGGCGCTTGGCGTCTTCGCGGTCAAAGATGACCGCCGTGTCCGGCTTGCCAATCATGCCCGGCCACAGGATGGCGCCATAGACATCGCCCAGGCTTCGCAGGCGGCCGGCCCAGGATTTGAAATGGGCCTCCACCATGTAGAGCTGTTCTTCCGGCGACATCTTCGCCAGTTGTTCAGTGCTGGTGCCAAGGGCCGCGGCGGTAGGCGGCATGAATTGGATCAGGCCGATAGCACCGCTGCCCGCTGCGTTGCGGATTTTCGGGTCGAAGGTCTCCCCGGTCTCGAAAGCCATGCAGGCCATCAGCCAGGACGGATCTTCGATTACCAGGCGCCGGCACATGCCGATGACCAGGCCGCGAAATGCGGGGGAAACCCGCGCGCCCCATGCCAGGTTCATCACGGCACCTGATAGAAGCCGCTGACGTACAGGCGATTGCCAGACGCCGACGGAAAATTGCCGTCATAGGTGTAGAGCGCCACCAGGTTGGTGTTGTTGGTGACGATCGCAGTGAGCACGCGCCCGCTGGAAGCATTGACCGCCGCCATGGTCTGACCATTGGTGGCATCAGCGGTAAAGGGAAGCTGCAAGAACAGGTTGCCGGTGCACGACGTGAACGTCGGGCTGACGTCGAAGGTGATGAACACCAGCTTGCCAGCCGTCCAGTATTTCATGCTGTTGACGACAG
>CALDFO010000143.1 GCA_937942205.1 uncultured Alphaproteobacteria bacterium | reverse complement strand
ATGGCCTATACGGAAAACCTCGCCTTCACCACCGAATGGGTGCTGGGCTTGAACATCCAGCGCAGTTTCTCCTATTGATCCGGCCCGGCCTTCGCGGCACGGCCCGCTGTCAATCCTTCGGCGTCAGTTTGATCACCTGGCCGGTGGCGGGCGGGCTGACCGAGACGCCGCTGCCACCGCTGTCACTGAGGACATAGACCGAGCCGTCCGGTCCGGTGCGGACGTCGCGGATACGCAGCCCGCGGTCGGCCAGCAGCACTTCCTCCTCCACCACCTTGTTGTCCACCAGCTTGAGCCGGGTGACGCCACGCCCGTTCAGCAGCGCCACGAACACGCTGTCCGCCCAGGCTTTCGATTTGCCGCGATAGAAATCCAGTCCCGCCACCGCCACGGACGGCGACCAGAAATAGACCGGCTGCTCCATGCCGGTCCTGGCGACCTCGTCATCGCCGATCGGCGCCTGGCGATAATCGATGCCGTGCGTGATCACCGGCCAGCCGTAATTGACGCCTTTCTTGATGAGGTTCAGCTCGTCGCCGCCGCGCGGGCCATGCTCGGTCTCCCACAACTGGCCCTTGGCGTCGAACATCAGCCCTTCGGGGCTGCGCAGGCCGATGGCCCAGATCTCCGGCAGCGCCCCTTTCACGCCGATAAAGGGATTGCCGGGGGCGGGCGCGCCGTCCTTGGTGATCCGCAGCACCTTGCCCAGATGGGTGTCGTTGTATTGCGCCACCGCCCAGGGCCGGTTGCCCGCATTGTCGCGGTCGCCGGTGACCAGATAGAGAAAACCGTCCGGCCCGACAGCCAGCCGCCCGCCGGTCTTGGAGCCCGCCGCCAGGGTCTGGTCATTGGGCAGGAAGGGCGTGGTCTTGAGCAGCACCGTCACGTCGCGCAGACGGTCGCCGTCCAGCACGGCGCGGGCTACCGAGGTGTTGCCGATGGTGCGGTCCTGATATTCGAACCAGGTGAAATAGAGCGTGCGGTTGCGGGCGAAGTCCGGGTCCAACACCACATCCAGCAGGCCGGTCATGGGCAGGGTGGGCTTCAGACCCTCCAGCCCCGCCAGCGGCGCCGACAGCACACCCTTGTCCAGAATGCGGAAAGCGCCGGGCAGGCGTTCGGTCAGCAGGATGCGGCCATCGGGCAGATGCGCCATCGCCCAGCCCGCCGAAACCTGGCTGTTCAGCACCGTCACCGTATAGTCGGTGGCCTTGCGGTAGGGGGCGCGGGTCTGCTGCGGAAACTGGCGGGTATCGGCCTTCTTCTCAAAAGGGCGCGCATCCACCGGCTGGCCGGGAACGGTGGCATAAACCGGGGTGCGCGGCAGGCCGCCCGCATTGTAATCGGGGACGGGCTTGGGCGGCGTCGCCTGGGCGGGGGGCGGGGTCTGCGCCGTCAGCACGGCATGGGCGGCGGACAAGGCCAGGATGGCGAGCAGACGTTTCATGATTCCCCCCTGTTATTGCGGTCATTAAAGCCCTGGGCCGCCAAGGCTGCAACCAAGACCCGGCCGGAATGTTCTCACCCTGCGAGGTGGTAGCGGAAAGGCATGTCATGATGCGGACGGTCACTCTGCTGGTGCCGGCGGGCCTGTGCGCGCTGGCGGCGTGCGCGGGCAACAGCGGAAACCCCAACGGCGCCGCCTATGCGGGCGATCCGGGCGGCACCATCGCCGCCGCGCCGCAATGGAACGGCCCGCCGGCGGCCTATGACCCCACCGGCCCCCTGCCCCAGACCGACACGATCCGGATCGCGCCTCTCAACAAGGACGCGCCACCGGCTCCCCGCTGACCGGCGGTCAGCCGAAGACGGCCTGCGCGATGCGGAAGGTGGCGAAGGCGGCGACATAGGCCAGCGCCGTCATGTAGGCGAACATCACAAAGGGCCAGAACCAGCCGTTGGTCTCGCGCTTGACCACCGCCAGGGTCGAAAGGCACTGGGGCGCGAAGACATACCAGGCCAGGAAGGCCAGGGCCGAAGCCATGCTCCACTTGGCCGCCAGGGTGGCGACCAGCCCGGCCTCATTCTCGCCCGCGATGGAATAGACCGTGCCCAGCGCGCCCACCGCCACCTCGCGCGCCGCCATGCCCGGCACCAGCGCCACCGCCATCTCCCAGCTGAAACCGATGGGGGCCAGCACCGGCAGCATGGCGTGGCCGATCATCCCGGCAAAGCTGTAGTCGATCGCCGGTCCCACAGCACCCGGCGGCGGCGCCGGGAAGGTGGCCAGAACCCAGATCAGCACCATCATGGCGAAAATGGTGGTGCCGGCGCGGGTGAGGAAGATCTGGCCGCGGGTCAAGACGCCGCGCAGCACATTCTTGAGGTCGGGCAGCTTGTAGCTGGGCAGTTCGATCAGGAACGGGTCGGAGGCGCTGCGCCAGATCAGCCTGCGGATCACAAAGGCCACGATCAGCGCGCTGGAGATGCCCACCGCATACAGGCCGAACATCACCAGCCCCTGCAGGCTGGCGAAGCCCCAGACGGTGCGGTCGGGAATGAAGGCGGCGATGACCAGGGTATAGACCGGAATGCGCGCCGAGCAGGTGGTCAGCGGCGCGACCAGGATGGTGGTGAGCCGGTCGCGCTTGTTGTCGATCACCCGCGCCGACATGATGCCGGGAATGGCGCAGGCGAAGCTGGACAGCAGCGGAATGAAGGCCCGGCCATGCAGGCCCGCCACGCCCATCATGCGGTCCATCAAGAAGGCGGCGCGGGCCATATAGCCGAAGTCTTCCAGGAAGATGATGAAGAAGAACAGGATCAGGATCTGCGGCAGGAAGACCAGCACGCTGCCCACGCCCGCGATCACACCGTCGGCCAGGAAGCTTTGCAGCAGGCCCTCGGGCAGCGTCTCCTTGACCAGATCGCCCAGCGCGGTGAAGCCGGCGTCGATCAAATCCATGGCGGGCGTCGCCCAGGTGAAGACCGCCTGGAACATCAGGAACAGGATGGCGAACAGGATGATGGTGCCCGCCACGGGATGCAGCAGCAGGCCGTCCATGCGGCCGGTCCAGGTGTCGGGACGCAAGGGTGGCTTCACATGGTCGCGCAGGATGCGCTCGGCGTCGCGATGGGCCTGGCGCAGTTCCGTCGCGCTGGGCTCGCGCCAGGCGAGAGGCTGCGCCGCCGCGCCCTGCGCCTGTCCGGCCAGCGCGTCCACCTGCGCCAGCAGGGTATCCAGCCCGCGCTTGCGGACCGCCACGGTGGTGACGATGGGAATGCCCAGCGCCCGCGACAGGCCCTCCAGGTCGATGCGGATGCCCTGGCGCTCGGCGATGTCGAACATGTTGAGCGCCAGCACCAGCGGACGGCCCACCTGCTTCAGTTCCAGCGCCAGCCGCAGCACCAGCCGCAGATTGGTGGCGTCGGCGACGCAGACGAGAATCTCGGGCGCGGCCTCGCCATTCAGCCGTCCCAGCACCACATCGCGGGTGACGACCTCGTCCGGGCTGCGGGCGCGCAGCGAATAGGTACCCGGCAGATCGAGAATCCGCACCGGGCGTCCGGCAGGGGTGACGGCGGCGCCTTCCTTGCGCTCCACCGTGACGCCCGGATAGTTGGCGACCTTCTGGCGCGCGCCGGTCAGGGCGTTGAACAGCGAGGTCTTGCCGGTGTTGGGATTGCCCACCAGCGCGATGCGGATCGGACGCGCGGCCTCGCTCATGGGCTGGCCTCGGCGGCGGCTTCGGCGGTGACGTCCACCAGAATGGCGCCGGCCTCGCGGCGGCGCAGCGCCACCCGCATGTCGTCCAGCTTCAGCGCCATGGGATCGCGGCCGATCAGGCCTTCCTGCAGCACCTGAAAATGCGCGCCTTCGACGAAGCCGATTTCCAGCAGGCGGCGCTCCAGTTCCTCATGGCCCAGTTCCGCCGCATCGGCATGACCATGGGTGTCGATGCCCCGCACCACGCCCCGGTCGCCCCGGCCCAAATCGCTCAGTCGCACGCCAACGCCTTTCTTCCGCCCCGCCCGGCCCGCCGGGCCACCCGCTTGTTACGACCAATTCTCATTTGCGGCAAGGTTCGGCGGCGCGCGGCTCCACTTTCAAAATAAGCATATGGTCGCATGGGGTTATTCCGGCGGGAGGCGGCGGGGTCAGTCCGGCAGGGCGAAGGCCATGACGGTATCGGCGCTGGCCGGAATGTCGGCCCAGAATCCGCCTGTCGTCACCGCCGCCACATATTGCCGCCCGTCCTTGCCCCGCCAGGTCAACGGCGTGCCATAGAGCGAGGCGGGCAGCCGGAACTCCCAGAGCTGCTTGCCGGTCGCCGTCTCGAAGGCGCGCAGCCGCTTGTCGTCGGTCGCGCCGATGAAGGTGACGCCGCCCGCCGTGGTGATCGGCCCGCCCATGCTGGGGCGGCCGGTATCGGGATCGGCCAGCCCGTCGCTGACGCCCAGATTGACGCGCCAGGCGATGGCCCCGCTATCGACATTCACGGCATAGAGGCTGCCCCAGGGCGGGGTCTGGCACGGCATCTTGCTGTCCGGATCGCGGAACCAGGTATAGCCGTTGCGCATGTTGTAAGTGCCGTCCGGCATCTTGCGCATGGACTGCTGCGAGCCCATGTCGGTGCTGTTGACGATATAGAGGCCGCGGGTGGGATCGAAGGCGCCGTGGCTCCAGTCGATGCCGCCCCAGTTGCCGGGAAAACGCGCGGGCGCGGAATTGACGCGCGGCGGCGCGAAGAACTTGGCATCCACGATGGTCATGTCCTTGACCAGCTTTTCGCAGGCGGCGCGGTGCGCGGGCGAGACATTGGCCAGTTCGGACATCGCGAAGCTGGTGCGGCCCAAGGGCGGCGTCACCGACATGGGCTGGGTGGGCGCGGGCGCCTCGCCCGGCACGTCGGTGTCGGTGGGCACCGGCACTTGCCGCACATCATGAATGGGCTTGCCGGTCACGCGGTCCAGCAGGAACAGCAGACTGGCCTTGCTCATCACCGCCACAGCGGGAATGCTTATCTTGCCCTTGGGGCCATCCTTCTTCACCTCGACCAGCGTGGTCAGCGGCAGGTCGTAATCCCACAAATCATGGCGCAGCGCCTGGAAGTGCCAGAGATACTGGCCCGTGGCGGCATTCACCGCCACCAGCGAGTTGGAGAACAGGCTTTCGCCTTTCCGGTCGGCGCCATACTGGTCGAAGGTGGGGGCGCTGAACGGCAGATAGGCGATGCCGCGTTCGGCATCCAGGATCACGCTGGTCCAGACGTTGACGCCCGACCGCTTGACCCAGCTTTCCCCCTCCCAGGTGTCATGAAATCGAGCGCCCGGCTGCGGCACGCCGTCGAACTGCCAGACCTCCTTGCCGGTGCGGACATCCAGCGCCCGCACCCGGCCCGAAGCGCCTTTCTGCGGCGTCTCCTGGGTGCGCGAGCCGGTGATGACCAGATCGCGGAAGATGGTGGGCGCGGCGGTGAAGCCATAAAAGGCCGCGGGATAACCCTGCATCACATCCGGCGGCTTCATATACACCACGCCGTCCACC
>CALDFO010000142.1 GCA_937942205.1 uncultured Alphaproteobacteria bacterium | reverse complement strand
GCAATGCGGGCTTGGTCTTCCAGCAATACGCCCTGTTCCGGCACATGACCGTGGCCGACAATATCGCTTTCGGCCTCAAGGTGCGGCCGCGCGACCGCCGCCCCTCGCGCGCCGACATCGCCCGGCGGGTGAAGGATCTGCTGGACCTGGTGCAGTTGCCGGGACTGGAAAGCCGCTATCCCAGCCAGCTGTCCGGCGGCCAGCGCCAGCGCGTCGCGCTGGCCCGCGCCCTGGCCATCGAGCCGCGCATGTTGCTGCTGGACGAACCGTTCGGAGCGCTGGACGCCAAGGTCCGCAAGGAACTGCGCGCCGACCTGCGCCGCATCCATGACCATGCGGGCGTCACCACCGTGTTTGTCACCCATGACCAGGAAGAAGCCTTTGCCGTGGCTGATCTGGTGGCGGTGATGAAGGATGGCCGGATCGAGCAATTCGGCGCGCCCGCCGAGGTGCGGAAGAATCCGCGCACCGCCTTCGTGTCGGAGTTTCTCAGCGTCTAGGCGTGTGCGGCTCAGTGTGTGCGGCGCTGGCGATGCTTTTCGCCACCGCTTCGCCCACCCGGATACCGTCAACCGCCCCGGAGCATCGGCCAGCCTAGCGCAGCGAAGGCGTTGGCCGTGCGACCAAAAACTAGGCGGCGGTTGCGATGCTTTTAGCGACAGCTTCAGCAACTTTAATCCCGTCAACCGCCGCCGACAGGATGCCGCCCGCGAAGCCCGCGCCTTCCCCCGCCGGATAAAGCCCGGGCGTGTTCAGGCTCTGGAAATCGTCGCCGCGCCGGATGCGGATGGGACTTGAGGTGCGCGTCTCCACCCCCGTCAGCACCGCGTCGTGCCGGTCAAAGCCTTTGATCTGGCGGCCGAAGGCGGGCAGGGCCTCGCGGATGGCGGCGATGGCATAATCGGGCAGGCAGGTGGACAGGTCGGTGGGCGTCACGCCGGGCCGGTAGGACGGCGCGATCTCGCCCAGCGCGGTGGAGGCGGCGCCGGCGATGAAGTCGCCCACCAGTTGCGCCGGGGCGCGGTAATTCTCCCCGCCCGCCCGGAAGGCGGCGGCCTCCCAATGGCGTTGCAGGGCGATGCCCGCCAGCGGCCCCTCACCATAGGGCGCATAATCGTCCGGCGTGATGCCCACCACGATCCCGGCATTGGCGTTGCGCTCGTTGCGCGAATATTGGCTCATGCCGTTGGTGACCACGCGGCCCGGCTCGCTGGCGGCGGCCACCACCGTGCCGCCGGGGCACATGCAGAAGGAATAGACGCCGCGGCCGTTGCCGGCATGGTGTACCAGCCGGTATTCGGCGGCGCCCAGCTGGGGCACGCTGCGGCCATAGCGGGCCCGGTCTATCAGCCCCTGCGGATGCTCGATGCGGAAGCCGATGGAAAAGGGCTTGGCTTCGATGTCCACGCCCCGGCCGTGCAGCATCTGGAAGGTGTCGCGGGCGGAATGGCCCAGCGCCAGCACCACATGATTGCTGGCGATCTCCTCGCCCGACGCCAGGCGCACACCGCGCACCCGGCGGTCCGCGTCCAGCAGCAGGTCGGTCACCTTGCTGCGGAAACGGTATTCGCCGCCCAGCGCCTCGATGCCGGCGCGCATATGCTCCACCATCGTCACCAGGCGGAAGGTGCCGATATGAGGATGGGCCTCGGTGAGGATTTCCTCCGGCGCGCCCGCCCGCACGAATTCGGTCAGCACCTTGCGGCCCAGATGCTGGGGATCCTTGATCTGGCTGTAGAGC
>CALDFO010000141.1 GCA_937942205.1 uncultured Alphaproteobacteria bacterium | reverse complement strand
TTCGCTGCTGCCCGCCTACAAGGGCACCAAGGTTCATGAGCGGGTGATCGAAGCCAGGGAAGCCCTCAGCGGCGCCAGCGTGCATTTCGTGGTGCCCGAGCTGGATGCCGGGCCGGTGATCGCCCAGGCTGCCGTGCCGGTGCATCCGTCCGACACGCCGGAGACGCTGGCGGCACGGGTGCTGGACATCGAGCACCAGATCTATCCCGAGGCGCTGAAACTGCTGGCGACCGGCAAGGTCGAACTGAAGAACGGGCTGGCTGTCCTGTCCTAAAGCCCGGCGATCCTTTCGGATATCTCCCACAGCCGCGCCGCATCGGCGTCGTTCTGCGCTTCTTTTGTCGGCGTTTCCAATCTGCATTTATAGAAATATTCCCCGGTCGTGTCCGCCACCTCCGACGACGAGGCCAGGTGGATGATGGTCTTTGCGCCTTCCTCCGGCGAGATCGCGCCGACCGGCTTGGCGACCGAGAACACCGCCCGCAGCAGCCCGCCGCTGCCGTCGCCAAAGCGCGTGGCGACGAAACCCGGATGCAGCGCATTGGCGGTCACACCCTGTGGCAGACGGCGCGCCAGTTCGCGGTTGAACAGGATGTTGCACAGCTTGGAGCGGGCATAGACGGGAAAACCGGAATAGCGGCGCTTGGCTTGCAGGTCGTCGAAATCCAGCCGCGCCCCGCGATGGGCGTTGGAGGCCACGGTGACGATCCGCGCCCCGGGCGCCAGACGCGGCAGCAGCAGGCTGGTGATGACGAAATAGGCCATGTGATTGAGGGCGAAGGTCCGCTCCAGCCCGTCCACGGTTTCCTGCCGCCGGTCGAACAGTGCCCCGGCATTGTTCACCAACACGTCCACCTGCGGCTCGGACGCCAGTGCCGCGCCAAGGCGCTTCATCTCGTCCAGCCGCGACAGGTCGCCCATATGCACCGCATGGACGGCGGCGGGATTGGCCTTTTTGAGTTTCTTCAGGGTGGCGGCGGCACGGACTTCGTCGCGGGCGGTGAAGACGATGCGGGCGCCCCGCTCCGCCAGCCGGATGGCGGCGACTTCCCCGATGCCGGAAGTGGCGCCGGTGATGATGACGGTCTTGCCTTGCATACCCACACCCCTTCGTCATGGCCCGCTTCATGCGGGCCATCCAGTTAATGTTTTCAACCGTTCAAGGTTTCCGCCAGGTCACGCCAGCCCGGATTGTGTGCGAGAATCAGGTTCACTTTCCAGGACCGCGGATATTTCTTGAGCCGGGTTTCGCGATGGATGGCATCCGCCGCGGTCGGAAACTCCTCGAAATACACCAGCGCCTTGATCCCGTACCGCTTGGTGAACCCGGGAATAAGCCCTTCGCGATGCTCGTATACGCGCCGGGCAAGATCACCCGTCATGCCGACATACAGCGTGCCGTTCGGCCCGCTGGCGAGAATGTACACATGGTACAAACGCTCAGGGCGCATACCGCACTATCGCGGCACACGCCCTGATGCTTCAAGCCGAAACTGGATGGCCCGCCCCTCTTCAAAGAGGGCGGGCCATGACGAAAGTGGGCTAGCCGACGATATCGCCGTCGCTGAAGAACTGCGCGATCTCGATCGTGGCGTTTTCCGGGCTGTCGGAGCCATGCACCGAATTCTCGCCGATCGACAGCGCGAACAGCTTGCGGATGGTGCCTTCGGCGGCGTCCTTGGGATTGGTGGACCCCATCACTTCGCGATAGCGGACGACGGCATTCTCGCCTTCCAGCACCTGCACCACCACCGGCTCGGCGGTCATCTGGCTGACCAGTTCGCCATAGAAGGGGCGGTCCTTGTGCACTTCATAGAACGTCTTGGCCTGGGCTTCGCTCAGGCGGACGCGCTTCTGCGCCACGATGCGCAGGCCGGCGTCCTCGATCACGGCGTTGACCTTGCCGGTCAGGTTGCGGCGGGTGGCGTCGGGCTTGATGATCGAAAAGGTGCGCGAAACGGCCATGGAAAACTCCAGAAATTGTGAAATTCGGCGGCCTTATAGCGGCGAGACGCCATAAAGAGCAACTGGGTGGCCCGCACGCGCTGCGGCCGGTTCCGTCACCCCCTCCGCCTTTCGCAGCGCAAGCGCTGCTACAGGCACCTCCCCCGCCACCCGCTTCGCGGGCGGGGGAGGCGGGGTTGCTTCAAGGGCTGGCACCGTTATAAGGCCCCGCAAATGCTGGCAATCGACAATATCGTGGTGCGGATCGCCGGGCGGGAAATCCTGTCCGGGGCCACCGCCAACCTGCCCGCGGGCCGCCGCATCGGCCTGGTGGGCCGCAACGGCGCGGGCAAGTCCACCCTGTTCAACGTGATCCTGGGGCGTCTCCATGCCGATGACGGCGAGGTGAGCTGGCCCAGCGCCTGGAAGGTGGGCGCGGTGGCGCAGGAAGCCCCCG
This sequence comes from uncultured Alphaproteobacteria bacterium, assembly GCA_937942205.1. Taxonomy (GTDB): domain Bacteria; phylum Pseudomonadota; class Alphaproteobacteria; order Micropepsales; family Micropepsaceae; genus Rhizomicrobium. Next base: position 2,590 of record CALDFO010000141.1, on the reverse strand, counting down.
GCACCGACACCAGCCTGCTGGACACGGTGCTGGAGGCCGATGCCGAACGCACCCGCCTCCTGGCCCAGGCCGAGACGGAAACCGACGGCCACAGGCTGGGCGACATCTACAACCGGCTGGACGCCATCGACGCCTATACCGCGCCGGCGCGCGCCGCCGAAATCCTGGCCGGTCTTGGCTTCTCGGCCGAAGACCAGGAACGCCCCTGCAAGGAATTTTCCGGCGGCTGGCGGATGCGCGTGGCGCTGGCGGCGATCCTGTTCACCGCGCCCGACCTGCTGCTGCTGGACGAGCCGACCAACTATCTCGATCTCGAAGGCGTGTTGTGGCTGGAGAATTTCATCCAGCGCTATCGCGGCACCATCCTGATCGTCAGCCATGACCGCGACCTGCTCAACACCGCCTGCGAGTTCATCCTGCATCTGGAACGCGGCAAGCTGAAGCTCTATACCGGCAACTACGACACCTTCATGGAGACCCGCGCCGCCCAGCGCGCCCTGGACGTGGCCTTCGCGAAAAAGCAGGAAGCCGCCCGCGCCCACATGCAGAAGTTCGTGGACCGCTTCAAGGCGTCGGCCGCCAAGGCCCGCCAGGCGCAGAGCCGCGTCAAGATGCTGGCCAAGATGGCGGTGGCCGAAGTGCCGCCCGACGAGCATGTCGCGCCGATCAACATTCCCGAAGCCACGCCCGCCTCGCCGCCCCTGATCACCATGGACCGGGCCAGCGTCGGCTATGAGCCGGGCAAGCCGATCCTCACCAATCTGTCCTTCCGCTTCGACCCGGAAGACCGCGTCGCGCTGCTGGGCAAGAACGGCAACGGCAAGTCCACCATGGCCAAGCTGCTGGCGGGCAAGCTCACGGCGATGGGCGGCGAGTTCACCCCCGCGCGCAAACTGGTGGTGGGCTATTTCGCCCAGCACCAGGCCGAGGAGCTGGATACCAGCATCACCCCGATCCAGACGCTGCAGAATCTGCGGCCCAAGCTGACGCTGGAACAGGTCCGCACCCAGCTGGGCGGCTTCGGCTTTTCCGCCGACAAGGCGCAGACGGCGGTGGGCAAGCTGTCGGGCGGCGAACGGGCGCGGCTGATGCTGGCCCTGACCACCCTGGACAAGCCCAATCTGCTGATCCTGGACGAGCCGACCAACCATCTGGACATTGACGCCCGCAATGCGCTGCTGACCGCGCTGAACGATTTCGACGGCGCGGTGATCCTGGTCAGCCATGACCGCCGTCTGATCGAGGCCACCGCCGACCGGCTGCTGCTGGTGTCGGACGGCAAGGTGACGCCCTTCGAGGGCGACCTGGACGATTACCGCAAGTTCCTGCTGACCGGCGACAACCGCCCCACCCGCCGCGCCGAGGAATCCGTCAAAGTCAGTGATACCAAGGCCAGCAAGGAAGACTCGCGCAAGAGCAACGCCGACAAGCGCCAGACCCTCAAGCCACTGAAGGAAAAGGTGACGGCGGCCGAACATCAGATCGCCACCCTGACCGCCGAACTGGCCAAGCTGGACAAGAGCCTGTCCGACCCGCTGCTGTTCAGCAAGGATCCGGCCAAGGCCACGTCCGTCTCCAAGAAGCGGGCCGAAGCGGCGCGCAAGCTGGAAGCGGCCGAAAAGACCTGGCTGCAGGCCCAGGAAAATTACGAAGAGGCCATGGCGACGTCGTAAACACTCTCCATGGCCGGGTTCAATCCGGCCATCCAGGGCAACCGGCATCGTGCATCGGCATGGTGAAGGTGGTTTCCAGATCGCGTCACCTCCACTAGGCTGCGTCACCCATGACCGATGACCGCTTCTACGAACGCGCCGGGCCATTTTCGCTGGCCGATATCGCCGCCCATGTCGGCGCCGCCGTCCAAGGCGGCGACGCCGCCCTGCCGGTGCGCGATGTCGCCTCGCTGGACAGCGCCGAGGGCGGCGATATCAGCGTCTATAGCGACGGCAAATACGCTCCCGCCTTCGCCGCCACCAAAGCCAGTGTGGTCATCACCGGCGAAAAACTGGCGGCGCACGACCATGCCTGCGCCCTGCTGATCGCGCCCAATCCGCGCCTGGCCTTCGCCCAGGTGGGGCATCTGTTCTATCCACCCGCCTTGATGAAACCCGGCGTGGTGACGGCCGTGCCGGTGCACCCCTCCGCCGCCATCGGCGAAGGCACCCAGATCAGCGCCGGGGCCGAGGTCGGGCCGGGCGCGGTGATCGGCCGGGACAGCTATATCGGCAACAATGTGGTGATCGGACGCGGCGTGACGATCGGCGACAACTGCCGCATCGGTCCCAACTGCGTCATCACCCATTCCCTGATCGGCAACCGGGTGGTGATGGGCCCCAACAATTCCATCGGCAATCAGGGCTTCAGTTTCGTGCCCAGCCTGGAAGGGCTGCTGCGCGTGCCGCAACTGGGCCGCGTCATCATCGAGGACGATGTGGAGCTGGGCTCCAACTGCACGGTGGACCGGGGCGCCATCGGCGACACCCATATCGAGCGCGGCGTGCGCTTCGACAGCCTGATCCATGTCGGCCACAATGTCCGCATCGGCCATCACAGTCTGATCGTGGCCCAGGCCGGCATCGGCGGCTCCCCC
>CALDFO010000140.1 GCA_937942205.1 uncultured Alphaproteobacteria bacterium | reverse complement strand
GCGCCGCGCGTGCCGGGCGCCACCGGCGTGCCGCTGCGCCAGTCGATCGGCACTTCCTCGATGCCGGGCGCGACGCGGAAAGGCGTGGCGGGCGCGTCGGCCAGCGCCGCCTTCATGAAATCGCGGAAGATGGGCGCGGTGACGGTGGCGCCCTGCTCGTGCGGGCCCAGGGTGCGCGGATTGTCGAAGCCGACATAGATGCCCGCCACCAGGTCGGGCGAGAAGCCCACGAACCAGACATCCTTGGCATCCGACGAGGTGCCGGTCTTGCCGCCCAGCGGCTTGGGAATCTGCGCCCCCACCGAATAGGCGGCGGTGCCGCGCTGGACCACGCCCTGCAGCATGGAGACGATCTGATAGGCGGTGCGCGGATCGATGATCTGCTCGCGGGTGTCGGCCAGCAGCGGTTCCTGCTGATTGTGCCAGGTGGCGTCGTTGCAGCCCTCGCAGACGCGGGTGTCGTGACGCCAGATGGTCTTGCCGTTGCGGTCCTGGATGCGGTCGACCAGCGAGGGCATCACCTTCTTGCCGCCATTGACGAATTCCGAATAGCCGGTGACGACCTTCAGCAGCGTCGTCTCATAGGCGCCCAGCGAGTTGGCCAGCAGCGGCGGCAGCTTGTCATAGACCCCGAAGCGGATGGGATATTGCACCACCTTGTTCATGCCCACTTCATGGGCCAGCCGCACCGTCATCACATTGCGCGACAGTTCCAGGCCGCGGCGCAGCGTGGTCTCGCCCAGGAACTCATGCTCGAAATTGGCGGGCCGCCAGACCGGCAGGCCCGGCCCCTGATCCATCTCGAACGGCGCATCCAGCACCTCGCTGGCGGGGGTATAGCCATTGTCCAGCGCCGCCGCATAGACAAAGGGCTTGAAGGCCGAACCGGGCTGGCGCTGGGCCTGCATGGCGCGGTCGAACTGCGACGAGGCATAGGAAAAGCCGCCCGACAGCGCCAGCACGCGGCCGGTATGCGGGTCCATCGCCACGATGGCGCCATTCACTTCGGGCACCTGGCGCAGGCCGTATTCGCCCGGCTTGGCGGGTTTCTCCAGCGGCTCGACATAGAGAATGGCGCCGGGCTTGGCGATCTCCTGCGGCCCGGATGGCACCGCGCCCACCACCGCGCCCGGCAGTTGCCGCCGCGCCCAGCGATAGCCTTCCGGCGTGATCAACCCGGTGGTCCCGTCGTTGAAGCCGATGCGCAGGCTCTTGCCGTCATAATCCAACGCCACGGCGATCCGCCATGTCTCGATACCGGACTCGTTGGGCAGCTTGGCCAGGTTCTCGCGCCAGTTGGCGACGTCGATGCTCTTCTTGGCGCCGCGCCAGCCGTGGCGGCGGTCATAGCGCACCAGGCCCGAACGCAGGGCGCTGACGGCATAGTTCTGCAACCGCGTATCCAGGGTGGCGCGCACCTGAAGGCCGCTGTCATACAGGCCCGCCATCTTGTAGCGGCCGATCAGCAGGCGGCGGACCTCCTCGACATAATAATCCACGTCGGCGGCCTGGCTGCCCAGGGCGCGGGTCTGGGTGACCAGCGGCTCGGCCTTGGCGGCGGCGGCCTGGGCGTCGGTGATATAGCCGTTGTCGGCCATCTGCGAGATGACCCAGTTGCGGCGGCCCACGGCCGCCTCGTGATAGCGGCGCGGATCGTAATTGGCCGGCCCCTTGGGCAGCGCCGCCAGGAAGGCCACTTCGGCGATGGAGAGTTCATCCAGCGACTTGCCGAAATAGTTCAGGGTGGCGGCGCCGATGCCGTAGCAGTTCTGGCCCAGATAGATTTCGTTCAGATAAAGCTCCAGCACCTTTTCCTTGGGATAGGTGGCGTCGATCCGCACCGCCAGGATCGCCTCGCGGATCTTGCGGCTGAATTTGAGATCGGAATTGAGCAGGAAGTTGCGCGCCACCTGCTGGGTGATGGTGGAGGCGCCCTGCGGCCTGCGCCCCTGCACCACCAGGCCCACATCCTTGATCGCCGCGCGCAGGATGCCCGACGGGTCGATGCCCGGATGGTTGTAGAAATTGCGGTCCTCGGCGCTGGTGAAGGCCTGCTTGACCAGCTTGGGGATGAAGGTGGCGGGAATGAAGATGCGCCGCTCGCGCGCATATTCGCCCAGCACGGTGCCGTTACCGGCATAGACCCGGGTGGTGATGGGCGGGGTGTAGTTCTGCAGCGTCTCCACGCTGGGCAGGTCGCGGGTGATGGTGACCAGATAGACGGCCAGCGCGCCGACCGCGACCACGGCCACCGCCGCGGCGGTCAGGCCAAGCCATTTCAGGAGACGGGGAACCAGGTTCTGCATGGGAGACGCGAATTCTAAAGACCGGACAGACGGTTGGAAAGGGGAATACGGGCTTCCTTCCCCCGCAGCGCGAAGCGCCCATTGCGGGGGAGTTTGGTAGAGGCAGCGTACCAAACGGCGCAGCGAGGTGTTTGCCTGCAAACCCGAGCTGCGACGGATGGAGGTAACACAAAATTCATTGCTTGGCCGCCTGGCCGGGGACGGTAAATTGCTGATCCACCGCATCGGCGATGGCGCCCGCGACCTTGGTGCGCCAGGCATCGGTGTTCATCTGGGCGGCGTTGGCGCGGTTGGACAGGTACCCCAGTTCCAGCAGCACCGCTGGAACATCGGGCGCGACCAGCACCGCCAGGCTGGCGCTGCGATGCGGCTTGCGCGCCAGGATGTCGGTCACCCGCCCCATGCTGGCCAGGGTGGCGGTGGCGAAGCGCGACGACTTGTTGATGGTGTCGCGCTGGGCCAGGTCGATCAGGATGGGAGCGACGGGATTGTTGTCGCCGCCCAGGTCCACGCCCGCGATGATGTCGGACTGGTTTTCGCGCTTGGCGAGCGCCGCCGCCTCGCGGTCGGAGCGGCCGTCGCTGAGGGTATAGATCGAGGTGCCGCTGGTCTCGGGATCGGGGTTGGAGTCGGCATGGATGGAGATCATCAGGTCGGCCTTGTCGGCGCGGGCGATGGCGACGCGCTGGCGCAGCGGCACGAAGGTATCGGTCTCGCGCGTCAGATAGACGGTATAGCCCCGCGCTTTCAACTCCCGCGACAGCTTGAGGCTCTGCGCCAGCACCAGGTCCTTTTCCATCAGCCCGTTGACGCCCACCGTGCCGGCATCCAGGCCGCCATGCCCCGGATCGATCACGATGATCTTCCTGCCGCTGCGCCCGCGCGCGGGCGGGGCGCGGTCGGCGGCGATCATCGCGGCCAGCCGCTCGGCATCGGTCTCGCGCTTGCGCAGGTCGGCGGGCCAGCCTGCCTGGGCGTCGAATTTGGGCCGGGTGGAGGGAAACAGGTCGATCACCACCCGGTAGCCGAAGCCGTTGGACGGCGGCAGCACCAGGGTGTCGGACAGGCTGACCGGCCGGTTCAGGTCGATCACCATGCGCGAATTTCCGGCGCGGAACTGGCCATAGCGATAGGACTTGATGGAGCCGAAGCCGCTGGGCCGGGGCGGCGCGCCCAGCCGCCACGACACTTCCGGCATGTCGATCACCACACGGTCGGGATTGGCTAGCACGAAGGCGCGCAGGTTCACCGGGTCGGACAGTTCGATCACCAGCCGGGTGCGGTCGTCATGCTCGCCGATGCGGGCGCTCATCACCATCGGCAGGGGCCCGCGCGGCCGGCTGCCCACCGAGGGGCCGGGCAGCGGCGCGGGCGTGGGCCTGGATGGGGCGGCGGGCAGGTTTTTCGCCGCATCGCCCTGCTGGCGCAGCAGGTTGCTGATGGGATCGTCCTGACGCGGATCCTGTCCTTGAGCCTTCAGCACCGCCACGGACAGGACGGCGGCGACAGCGAACAGGACAAAGGCGACGCGCACGAACACTCCGAATCTGGCGCTCCGAATCTGGATGCGTCAGCCTAGCATGGCGGCCCGGCGGGGCGGTTTGTTTCCTGCCGGGCCTTTGCTAATGTCCGGCCTCAGGGGGATGACGGATGTTTCTGGAAATAAAAGATTTTTTAAGCCCGGCGGAAGTGGCCCGCCTACAGGCCATCGCCGCCGCCACGCCCTTTGTTGACGGGCGAATCTCCAATCCCGCGATGGAGACCAAGAACAATCTCCAGGTCAGCCATACCGATCCGGGCTATGCGGAATCCGCGCGGATCGTGGCCGATGCCTTTGCCCGCTCCGAACCATTCCGCGACTTCGCCTTTCCCCGCCATGTCGCGCCACCCCTGCTGGCCCGTTACGAGGTGGGGATGCAGTATGGCATCCATGCCGACACTTCTCACATGCGGTTCGGCAACGCGATGCACCGCTCCGACCTGTCGGCGACCGTCTGGCTGAACCCGCCCGCCAGCTATGAGGGCGGCGAACTGGTGGTCCATCTGGGCACCCAACCGGTGGTGATCAAGGGCGAGCCCGGCAGCGTGGTGGTCTACCCCTCAACCCAGCTGCACCAGGTGGCGCCGGTCCGCCGGGGCCAGCGGCTGGTCTCGATCACCTTCATCGAAAGCCTGATCGCCCAGGAATACCAGCGCACCCAGCTTTATGAATTGAGCGAGGTGGCGGCGCTGGAGGGGCTCAACATGCGCTGGGAAAACCGCATCCGGCTGGACGCGGTCCGCAACAATCTGCTGCGCCTGTGGTCCGCAAGCTGATTTAATGTCACAAGACATTGATATAAGTATTTGATATTTAACATTATTACCGGATTCAGGGTTGCGCGGTATCGACGCCGGGCCCATTAACTGCTTGTTGAAACCCTGGGCGCACCCTACAAAAACTCCCGTCCGGTAGTGCCTTGCGATTCTCGCGCGGTCCCGGGCGCCCCTGAGCGGCCCTTGCCACGCCCCGCGACCAACGCGAGCACAATGGCTTTCCCAGGTAACCCTTTGGCCCCACGCCGTGGACGGAACGTCCGCCGGCCGACCGGCCCAGACGAAACAATGACCGTCCTTTTCGCGATCCCTTCCGACGCTGCCCCGGACTTCAGAAATGAAGTGACCGTTCCGGCGGGCGGGGCCGCGTGCCTTCTTTCCACCAACCATTCGCGCCGCCCCGCCGCAGCCGCACACCGTGCGCCCGGCCAGCCCCGCGCGCGCACCGGAGATTTTCATGACCAAACGTATGCTGATCGATGCCAACCACCCGGAAGAGACCCGCGTGGTCGTTCTGGACGGCTCCAGGGTCGAGGAATTTGATTTCGAGGCCGCCTCCAAGCGGCCGCTCAAGGGCAACATCTATCTGGCCAAGGTGACGCGCGTCGAGCCGTCGCTGCAGGCCGCCTTTGTCGAATATGGCGGCAACCGCCAGGGCTTCCTGGCTTTCGCCGAAATCCATCCCGACTATTACCAGATCCCGGTCGCCGACCGTCAGGCCCTGCTGGCCGAGCAGGAGGCCGAGGCCCGCCGCCGCCAGGAGGACGATATCGAGTCCTTCGAGATCACCGGCGCCAAGACCGAGGACGCCGACGCCGAGGAGGAGGACGCCGAGGACGAAGCCGATACCGGCGAGGACAGCGCCGAGATGGCGCCCCTGGTGCCGCTGGAAGCCGCCCCCGAGAAGGACGAGGAGGAGGACGCCTCCTCCGCCGCCGAAGGCCCCACGGCCGATGACCCCGCCACCGAAGACGATGACGACCATGCCGATGTCTTCGTCAATCATGGCGGCGCCCCCATCGAAATCGAGGCCGACCACGATCATGACGAGGACGATGCCGTCCCGTCCAAGTCCGAAGCCGCCGCCGCGGCGCTGGCCGACTATGACGGAGACGCCGATGTCGCCGCCGCCGAGGCCGCCCAGGAGAATGAAGGCGAGATCGAGCCGGTCGAGGCCCAGACCGCCGCGACCGACACCGAGGTGATCGAGGGCGACGCCCTGCCCGCCCCGGCCGAGGACGAGGCCGAAGGCGAAGCGGGCGCGGAGGGCGGCGACGCCCAGCCGCTCCAGGCGCAGCGCCCCTCGCAGCGCTGGGTCCGCAAGAAGCACTACAAGATCCAGGAAGTCATCAAGCGCCGCCAGATCATCCTGGTGCAGGTGGTCAAGGAAGAGCGCGGCAACAAGGGCGCGGCCCTCACCACCTATCTGTCGCTGGCCGGGCGCTATTGCGTGCTGATGCCCAACACCCCGCGCGGCGGCGGCATCTCCCGCAAGATCACCAACGCCGCCGACCGCAAGCGCCTGAAAAGCGCCGCCCAGGGGCTGGAACTGCCCGAGGGCATGGGCCTGATCATCCGCACCGCGGGCGAGAACCGCACCAAGCTGGAGATCCGCCGCGACTATGACTATCTGCTGCGGCTGTGGGACACGATCCGCGAAAAGACGCTGTCCTCCAACGCGCCCGCCTGCGTCTATGAGGAAGGCGACCTGATCAAGCGCGTGATCCGCGACCTGTTCACCAAGGATGTGCAGGACATCGTGGTGGAAGGCGAACAGGGCTACCGCAACGCCAAGGACTTCATGCGGATGCTGATGCCCAGCCATGCCAAGCATGTGCATCACTACAAGGACACGGTGCCGCTGTTCCAGCGTATGCACATCGAAAGCCAGCTGGATTCGATGTTCTCGCCCACCGTCACCCTCAAGTCGGGCGGCTATATCGTCATCAACCAGACCGAGGCGCTGGTTTCCATCGACGTGAACTCCGGCCGCGCCACCCGCGAACATTCGATCGAGGAAACCGCGCGCAAGACCAACCTGGAGGCCGCCAGCGAGATCGGCCGCCAGCTGCGCCTGCGCGACCTGGCCGGCCTGATCGTGATCGACTTCATCGACATGGAGGAAGGCCGCAACGACCGCGAGGTCGAAAAACGCCTGCGCGACGCGGTGAAGAACGACCGCGCCCGCGTCCAGATCGGCAAGATTTCGCAGTTCGGCCTGCTGGAAATGTCGCGCCAGCGCCTGCGCGCGGGCGTGGTCGCCGGTTCCACCGTCACCTGCCCGCACTGTCAGGGCACCGGCCTGCTGCGCTCCATCGAATCCTCGGCCCTGCGCGTCCTGCGCGGGCTGGAAGAGGAAGGCGAGAAGAACCGCGCCGCCGCCGTGACCGTCAAGATCGACAATGAGGTGGCGCTCTACATCCTCAACCAGAAGCGCCACGAACTGGCGCGCATCGAGGCCGAGCATGGCCTGGAGATCACCTTCGAGCCCAAGCCGGGCATGGCGGGCGGCGCCTTCGAGATCGAACGCACCAAGACCCGCGATCCGGGCGAGCGTCCGCGCAGCAGCGCCGCGGTCAGCATCGAGGCGGGCTTCGTGCCCTCCGACGAGCCCGAACCGGACTATGTGGAAGAGGCCGAGGAAGAGGAGGAGGTCGTCGAAACCGACGATGCCGCCGAGTCCGAGGAAGACGAGGAGCGCGCATCCGGCGACCGCGAAACCCGCGAGCGGGGCGAGAATGGCCGCAAGCGCCGCC
>CALDFO010000139.1 GCA_937942205.1 uncultured Alphaproteobacteria bacterium | reverse complement strand
GCGCCGGCCCTGATGAAGACCCGGCGCGAGGGTTATGACGGCAAGGGCCAGCAGAAGGTGGCGAGCGCCGAGGAAACCGCCACCGCCTTCGACAGTTTCAAGGGCGCACCGGCGATTCTGGAAGGTTTCGTGGAGTTCGCCTTTGAAGCGTCGGTGGTGGCGGCGCGCGGCCATGATGGCGCTTTTGCCGCCTATGACCCGCCGCAGAACGAACACGAGAACCATATCCTGCGCCGCTCCACCGTGCCGTCGGCGCTGACGGCGGCGCAGGTTGCGGACGCCAAGGCCATCGCCCGGAAGATCGGCGATGCGCTGGACTATGTGGGCGTTTTCGCGGTGGAACTGTTCGTGGGGCGGGATGGATCGCTGCTGGTCAATGAGATCGCGCCCCGCGTCCACAATAGCGGCCATTGGACCATCGAGGCCTGCGCCGTCAGCCAGTTCGAGCAGCATATCCGCGCCGTGGCGGGCTGGCCCCTGGGCGAGACCGTTCGCCATGCCGATGCGGTGATGGAGAATATCATCGGAGCCGAGGCCGACGCCTGGGAATCCTTGAGCAAAAGCGGGGCCTTGCACCTGTACGGCAAGGCGCAGCACCGGCCGGGCCGCAAGATGGGCCACCTGACGCGGCTAAAGCCGTTGACGAAAAGCTGACGGAAACCTAGTTTCCCGCGCCATGAACGCCGCGACCACCACCACCACCAAGACCAAGCCCCTGGGGGGCTGGTTCGCGCGCGCCTGAAACACGGGTTTCACGCCAGACACCAGCCCCGCTCCGAACGGATCGGGGCTTTTTTATTGCCGGAAAGGACATGCCATGAAGAACAAGAATGTCGCCATTGTCGGAGCGACTGGAGCCGTCGGCCGGGAGTTTGTCGGCTGCCTGGAAAGCCGGGGCGTGCCCCTGGCCTCGCTGAAGCTGCTGGCTTCGGCGCGCTCCGCCGGCCAGAAGCAGAATTTTCGCGGCCAGGAACTGACCGTCGAGGAACTGACCGAAAAGAGCTTTGAGGGCGTGGACATCGCGCTGTTCAGCGCGGGCAGCGGCATCTCCAAACAGTATGCGCCCATCGCCGTGCAGGCGGGTGCCGTGGTGGTGGATACCTCCTGGGCTTTCCTTTCCGCCCCCGCCATTCCGCTGGTGGTGCCGGAGATCAACGCCGCCCACATGAAGGATCATGCGGGCATCATCGCCAATCCCAACTGCGCCGCCATCACCACCCTGGTGCCGCTCTGGCCGGTGCATCAGGCCAATCCGGTCAAGCGTCTGATCATCTCCACCTATCAGGCGGCGTCGGGCGGCGGCGCGGCGCTGATGGAGGAACTGGAACAGTCCACCCGCGCCTATCTCGACGGCAAGGCCTATGAGCCCAAGGTGGTGAAGTATCCCTATGCCTTCAATCTCTTCAGCCACAACACCGCCATCGACATGGCGACCGGCTATAACGACGAGGAGACCAAGGTCATCAAGGAGACGAAAAAAATCTTCGGCGACGACACGATTGCGGTGTCGGCCACCTGCATCCGTGTGCCGGTGCTGCGCGCCCATTCGGTCTCCATGACCTTTGAATGCGAACGCCCCATCACGCCCGCCGAGGTCAAGGCGCTGCTGGAAAAGGCGCCGGGCGTGACAATCGTGGACGACTGGGCCAACAATTATTTCCCCATGCCCAAGGATGCCTCGGGCCAGGGCGATGTCCTGACGGGCCGTATCCGCAAGGATTTGTCCGATCCGTCGGGCAAGTCCATCAGCATGTTCGTGGCGGCGGACCAGTTGCTCAAGGGGGCGGCGCTCAACGCGGTCCAGATCGCGGAACTGCTCTAACTCTCACCATGGCCGGGCTTGAGCCGGCCATCCAGGGTTGCGGTTACGATGCTTGTTGCTTTGGATGGGCGGCTCAAGGCCGCCCATGGAGAGTCTGGGTTTTGACAATGGAATAAGGCGCCGCAAGCCAAAGTGGCCGGATGGGCATGGACCGTGGACCTGGCGGTTAGGTCACTTCGTCTTCTTCGTCCAATCCGCGAACATGGGAAACCCCGACAGGGCTTCCTTGGCCTTGGCCTTGAACTTCTCGAACTGCATCACGTTTTCGATGCGGGCGGCCAGGAAATCGTCGGTGGCCTTTTCATCGTCGGAGGTGTCGTTGAACCAGCGCATGGCGGTCGCGCCATAGACCCCGGCCAGAATCCCGCGCTTGGTGTAGAAGTTGAAATCGGTGGCGGTATCGCCCGCCGCCCGCCACATCGCATCCACCGTCCGATAGACCAGCCTGGCCCCCAGCGCCGCATGGATGGGCAGCGACAGCAGCGCGCCGGCCCGGCGCGCCGCTTCCTTGTTGGGCGCCAGCACCGCCAGCCGGGCCTTCACCGCGGCGGCGATGCGGGCGCGGATCTTCATGGCGCCCAGGTCCATCGCCGCCAGGCGCTCTTCCATCCGGGCGTCGGCCCATTCGGAATAATAGGCGACCAGGCCGATCGGCCCGCCCTCGAACAGCCGGGCCAGGTCGGCGGCGGATACACCCGCTTCCTGTCCGGCGCGGGTCAGCACCGTGTCGGTGAAGCCGTCAAAGGCGGCATGGGGCAGAGCGGCGGCCAGCACCGCGTCTTTCAGCTGGGTATCGTTGGGCGGGGTGTTTTCAGCCCCTGGCGATTCCGCCGCGGATTTTGGCGCGGCGGGTTTCTTGCGGGGCTTTTTGGGCGCCGGATTTTCGGGGTTTGTCTGGGTCATGAGGCCGCCTGGAAGTGCGCGATTTCGGATTCAAAGATCAGCCGCGACAGGTCGGTCATGCGCGAGACGTAAAGCCGCCCGTCCAGATGGTCGCATTCATGCTGCACCACCCGGGCATGAAAGCCCCGCGCCACCCGCTCGATGACCTCGCCTTCCAGGCCCACCCCGCGATAGCGGATATGGGCGGGCCGCTCGACCCAGCCGCGCAGGCCCGGAACCGACAGGCAGCCCTCCCAGCCGCCTTCGGGGGCGGGGTCCAGGACCTGGATTTCGGGATTGATCAGCACGGTCAGGGGGGCGGTATGGTCGAACCGTTCTTCTTCCGACAGGCCGGGATCGGCCCGCCCTGTCGGGGCTTGGAACACCACCACCCGCAGCGGCACATGCACCTGGGGGGCGGCCAGCCCGGCCCCGTTGGCATCCCGCATGGTTTCGATCATGTCATTGACAAGATTGTGGATTTCCAGTGCCCGGGGGTCGGGAACCGGCTTGGCGGGCTGGCTAAGGACAGGATGTCCCATGCGGGCGATTTTGAGGATGGCCATGGGGAGAATATGGGCCCAGGGCAGCGGTCCGCCAAGCCGGACGCCGGGAAAACACCAAGGAAAACACCGGCTTTCTCCCCCCGCAAGGCGAAGCCTTTGGTGGGGGGAGATGTCCGCCTGCGGGCTTGCCCGCGTTGGCGGCCAAAAAGGGATAAAAGCGGGGGGAAAACCTTAATCCGCGCGGGTAGACAGGCAAAAACCCTTCTGGTATCACCCGCGCCTCAATTTTCGACGGCAAGGAGCCGACTTTGCAGATCATCGTCCGCGACAACAACATCGACCAGGCCCTCAAGGCCCTCAAGAAGAAGATGCAGCGTGAAGGCATCTTCCGGGAGATGAAGCTGCGCGGCGCCTATGAAAAGCCCAGCGAAAAGCGCGCCCGCGAGCGCGCCGAGGCCGTGCGCCGCTATCGCAAGCTGCAGCGCAAGCGTATGCAGCGCGAGGGACTTTTGCCGAGGTAACCCCTCCGGCCTTCGCGCCTGACCGGTGCTACGGCCACCTCCCCTGCGAGAAGGGGAGGGCGATTGGCATCAAGAGCCGCTCTTTGGAGCGGCTTTTTTCTTTTTGGCGACATAATAGGTCGCGGCCGCGCCCAGGGCGGCGGCGCCCAGCATCAGCATCACCCCGGTGGGGCCGATCACCATGGTCTTTTCGGCCAGATCGGTGGCGGTCTTGACCGCGTCCCCGGCCAGACCCTGGGCTTTTTCCCGGGCTTTCTCGCGGCGCTTTTTCCAGAACATGGGCCTGATCTAGGTGCAGTCCGCGCAGACGGCAACCTCGACCGTCACATGGCTGAGATCCGGGTAACGCCGCCGCAGCGCCGCCTTGACCGTCTCGGCGCTGGTGGCGGCGGGCGCGACCAGCGACACGATCAGGCTGTGATGGCCCGGCCCCAGCCGCCACAGATGCAGGTCCGACACCCGCGCCCCCAGCTCGCTTTCCATATAGGCGCGGATTTCGCCCGACAGGCGTGGGTCGGCGTCGGCGTCCAGCAGCACAAGGCCGCTGTCGCGGATCAGGCTCCAGGACCAGGCCCCGATCACCACCGCCCCCACCAGGCCGCTGAGGGGGTCGAGGATGCCCAGCCCGAACCAGTAGCCCGCCGCCAGCGCCACGATGGCCAGCACCGAGGTGGCCGCATCGGCCAGCACATGCAGATAGGCGGCGCGCATATTGTTGTCGTGCCCATGCGCGTGGCCATGCCCGTGGTCATGTCCATGGGCATGATAGTCGTCCTTCAGGATCAG
>CALDFO010000138.1 GCA_937942205.1 uncultured Alphaproteobacteria bacterium | reverse complement strand
TGACAACAGCAACAGTAACGGCAATGCCAACGGCAACTGGAACGGAAACGGCAATTCCAACGCCAACACCAATGGCGGCAACACTACCAACGGCAGCAACAACAGTTACACCTATAACGACAATTTCAACTTCGACGCGTCGGGCGCCATCGACTCCTTCTTCAGCGGAATGAACGGGCTGCGCCGCTAGATATCTCCAGGCGGACACCCGGAGGATCGGAAAAGGCCCGGCGGGCAAGGCCGGGCCTTTTTCATGCGTGGGCAGGTGCGAGCCGTTACGGCCCGTTATGCGCGGTGACGGAGGCGGGCTGGGTCCAGTTGCCCGGCGGGGTGAGGGCGTCGCCATCCTGGAGCGAGGAAAGCGCGATGCGGGCGCCGTCCACGCTGCGCGCCTTGCAGGCGAATTCCAGCGCCGCGACATTGGCGTCGGAGCCGAGGATCGAGATCGTCTTGATGGAATCCTTTTCCATCGTGCCCTCGAACACCTTGCGCACGATGCCGTCCTTGTAGACGACGTTGATATGGGCGCAGTCCACCGTGTCGGCCACGGGCGAGAGGGCCAGCATCTGCACCGGGCCCTCAAAACGGCTCCAGGTCACGTCGGTGAACTTGTCGGCCGCGACATTGACCGAGCCGATCTGGGTGACCTCGGCGGCGGCTGGGTGAGTAGTGACGAAGGCCAGGGCGGCACAGAAGGCAGCGCCGGCGAGAAGCTGGGGGACGATACGCATGGAACTCTCCATCGGTCTGCCCGGCCCCGGCGATGAAACGAGGGGGTGCGGCGGATGGTTCCGGGAGGCCGCGGGCGATCAGTCATTGTCGTCCACGATGCAGAGCAACTGGCCGCAGGCCTTGCAGTGGACCGCATCGGGTTCGTGCCGGGTCAGGCCGCAACTGGGGCAGGGATAGCGCACCTTGTTGGGGCGCATCACCACCTGGATCAGGCGGAAGAAGAGTGAGACGCCGCCGATCATGATCAGGATCGAGATCAGGCGGCCCGCCGCGCCCGGCAGCACGATGTCGCCGAAGCCGGTGGTGGTCAGGGTGGTGACGGTGAAATAGAGCGAATCCACATAAGAGCCGATGGCGGGCACGCGCGCGGCGAACAGGCTGTGGACCAGCCCGGCCATGACGAAGACGAAGACCAGAAGATTCACCGCCGCCTTGACGGTGTCGGCGGTGGAGGTTTCGCGCCAGCGGCCGCCGCCCACCACGCGCCAAAAGCTGCGTTCCTGCACCAGGGAATAGGCGCGCAGGGCGCGCAGGAAGCCCAGATTGACGCCATAATAAGGCACGATCAGCGAGGCCAGCACGGCGATGTCGGCCCAGACCAGCGGGCGGCGCAGCCAGCGGCGAAAGTTGCCATGCGACCAGCCGCGCAGGAAGAGGTCGGCGGCCAGCAGGAAGGCGATCAGATAGTCCACCGCGTAGAAGACCGCGTTATGGGTGACGAAGGGCGCGGCGATGAAAAAGGCGATCACCAGGATGTCGAAGGTGATCCACAGGCCCTGGAAGCGCAGGGCATAACGGCTTTCGCCGTAATAGAGTTCGCGGACCTGAGCGCGGCTGGGCAGTTGCACGGATCGTTTCCCCTTGATGGATGAATGGTGCCCGTACGGGGGCGGGGCGCGCAAGCCCGGCCCCCGGCTTACCGTCCTTCCGCCCGTGGCCGTACGCAATCCAGCGGCTATGGCTTCAACGCGTCTCGCAAAAGAAAAGGGCCGGATTGCTCCGGCCCTTTTGCTTTTTAAATGGCTGTGACGCCGGACCTTAAAAGTCCATATCACCCATGCCGCCCATGCCGCCGCCGCCCGGCATGGCCGGGGGAGCGTCCTTCTTGGGACGGTCGGTGATCATGGCTTCCGTGGTGATCAGCAGGCCCGCCACCGAGGCGGCGTTCTGCAGCGCGGTGCGGACGAGCTTGGCGGGGTCCACGATGCCGGCCTCGATGAAGTCCTGATACTCACCGGTCTGGGCGTTGTAGCCGAAGGTGTTGGACTTCTGCTCCACCAGCTTGCCCACCACGATGCTGGCTTCCTGGCCGGCATTGGAGACGATCTGGCGGATCGGGTACTGGATCGCGCGGCGCACGATGTTGATGCCCTGGGTCTGGTCGTCATTGTCGCCCACCACATCCTTCAGCGCCTTGGCGGCGTAGAGGAGGGCGGTGCCGCCGCCGGGGATGATGCCTTCTTCCACCGCGGCCTTGGTGGCGTTCAGCGCGTCGTCGACGCGGTCCTTGCGCTCCTTGACCTCGACTTCGGTGGCGCCGCCGACGCGGATCACCGCAACGCCGCCCGCCAGCTTGGCCAGGCGTTCCTGCAGCTTTTCCTTGTCATAGTCGCTGGTGGTCTCCTCGATCTGCACCTTGATCTGCGAGACGCGGGCCTGGATGTCGTTCTTCTTGCCGGCGCCGTCCACGATGGTGGTGTTGTCCTTGTCCACCGTGACCTTCTTGGCCTTGCCCAGCATGTCGAGCTTCACATTTTCCAGCTTGATACCCAGGTCCTCGCTGATGACCTGGCCGCCGGTCAGGACGGCGATGTCTTCCAGCATGGCCTTGCGGCGGTCGCCGAAGCCCGGCGCCTTGACGGCGCAGACCTTGAGGCCGCCGCGCAGCTTGTTGACCACCAGGGTGGCCAGGGCCTCGCCTTCGACTTCCTCGGCGATGATCAGCAGCGGACGGCCGGACTGGACCACCGCTTCCAGCACCGGCAGCATGGGCTGCAGGCTGGTGAGCTTCTTCTCGTGGATCAGGATCAGGGCGTCATCCAGCACCGCGACCATCTTGTCGGGGTTGGTGATGAAGTAGGGGTTCAGATAGCCGCGGTCGAACTGCATACCCTCGACGATGTCGAGTTCGGTTTCGACGGTCTTGGCTTCCTCGACGGTGATCACGCCCTCATTGCCGACCTTGGCCATGGCCTGGGCGATCATGTCGCCCACTTCCTTGTCGCCATTGGCCGAGATGGTGCCGACCTGGGCGATCTCGTCGTTGGACTTGACCTTCTTGGCGCGCTTTTTCAGGTCGGCGATGACGGCTTCCACCGCCTTGTCGACGCCGCGCTTCAGGTCCATCGGGTTCATGCCCGCCGCGACCGACTTGGAGCCTTCGCGCACGATGGCGCGGGCCAGCACGGTGGCGGTGGTGGTGCCGTCACCGGCGGCGTCGTTGGTCTTGGAAGCGACTTCGCGCACCATCTGGGCGCCCATATTCTCGAACTTGTCGGCCAGCTCGATTTCCTTGGCGACGGTGACGCCGTCCTTGGTGGTGCGCGGGGCACCGAAGGACTTGTCGATCACCACGTTGCGGCCCTTGGGGCCCAGCGTCACCTGCACCGCGTCGGCCAGGATGTCGATGCCGCGCAGCATCTTCTCGCGGGCGTCGGCGCCGAATTTCACGTCTTTGGCAGCCATGTCTTTGTCTCCTAGAATTCTGTGATTGGTTTTTGGACGGGGAGGGGGCGGTTACTTCTTGCCCTTGCGGCCTTCCAGCACGCCCATGATGTCGGACTCCTTCATGATCAGGAGTTCCTCGCCATCGAGCTTGACCTCGGTGCCCGACCACTTGCCGAACAGCACATAATCGCCGGCCTTCACTTCGGGGGCGACGCGCTTGCCCGATTCGTCCAGGGCGCCGGGGCCGACCGAAATGACTTCGCCTTCCTGGGGCTTTTCCGCGACGGTGTCGGGAATGATGATGCCGCCAGCGGTCTTCTGATCTTCCTTGATGCGGCGGACCACGACGCGGTCGCCAAGCGGACGGAATTTCATGGGAGTCCTCTTCCTAAGAGATTGAAGATAATAATGTTTCCTACGGCTCGCAGCACTCGCCGTCGGTGAGTGCCAAAGCCGCGCCCGGTATTTAGGAGCACCCCCCGGACGGGTCAAGGTGGACAGGCCCGCCAAGGCGCCCTTTTTGCGCCCGCTTGGGCCCGTGGGGGCGCCGGGGGCGGGATGAACGGGCCGTCAGCTTTGGGGTCTTTTCGGGGTATTTGGAGACTTTCCGAAACGCCCGGCCCGGCTTTCACGTTGTTCATGCTGGGTTCAGGCAGTCCTCCCCACTCTTCGCCCCAGGCAGGAGAGGGGCCTGCAAGGGAACAAGGAGAACCGAGATGAACACGTTTGCGAAGATGGTTCTGGGCGCGATCATGCTGGCGGGCGCCGGCACCGTGGCGTCCACCGCCGTCAGCACCCCCGCCCAGGCCCAGGTGTCGGTGGGCATCGGCTTCGGCCCGGCCTATGGCGGCTATTACGGCGGCTATTACGGCCCGCGTTACTATGGCGGCTATTACGGCCCGCGCTATTACGGCCCGCGTTACGGCTATTACAATTACGGCCCGCGCTATTATCGCAGCGGCTATTACCGGCCGTACCGGTACGGCTACTACAACCGGCCCTATTACAGCCGTTCCTATTATCGCGGTCATCGCCGCTGGTAGTCCCGGCGGACAGGAAGAAGCGGCCCCGGTGTTCCGGGGCCGTTTTTTTATGGGGTTCTTTTTATGACCCCCTCC
>CALDFO010000137.1 GCA_937942205.1 uncultured Alphaproteobacteria bacterium | reverse complement strand
CCCGCCAGCGATCCCAGAAGGGCCCAGACCGTGCCCCAGACAAAGCCGAACAACAGCCCCGCCGCGATACCCAGCACCGTGCGCGGCACGAACAGCAGGCTGGCCGCCACCTGCAGCAGGATGAAGATCAGCGGCGCGAGGGGATGTGCGGCGATGGCGTTGCGGATCGCGCGCGGATCGATGACGTCGCGATACAGGATCGCCAGCACGATCCCCGCCGCCACCGCCAGCAATGCGATCAGCCGCGCGGCCTTCACCTAGGCGGCGTCCACGGCGCGGGGATTGTAGTTGAGCAGCGGCGCCAGCCAGCGTTCGGCCTCGTCCCGGCGCCAGCCCTTGCGCCGGGCATAATCCTCCACCTGGTCGCGCTCGATCTTGCCCACGCCGAAATAGCGGCTTTCGGGATGGGCGTAATAGAAGCCCGACACCGACGAACCCGGCCACATGGCATAGCTTTCGGTCAGTTTGATGCCCACCTTGTGTTCCGCGTCCAGCAGCTTGAACAGGGTGGCCTTTTCGGAATGCTCCGGCTGGGCGGGATAGCCCGGCGCGGGCCGGATGCCCTGATAGGCTTCCTTGATCAACTCCTCGTTGCTGAACGTCTCACCGGCGGCATAGCCCCAATAGTCGGTGCGGACCTTTTCATGCATCCGTTCGGCAAAGGCTTCCGCCAGACGGTCCGACAGCGCCGACAGCAGAATGGCGGAATAATCGTCCTTGGCGTCCTTGAAGGCCTTGATGTGCACCTCCTCGCCGACACCCGCCGTCACCGCGAAACCACCGATATAATCCTCGGCCACGCCCTGGGGCGCGATGAAATCGGCCAGCGCCAGATTGGGGCGGCCTTTCTCGCGCACCATCTGCTGGCGCAGGGTATGCAGGGTATGGATGGGGGATTTCCGCGCCTTATCGTCATAGACCAGAACGTCGTCGACATTCTTAGGATCGCTGTTGGCGGGCCAGAAGCCGATCACGGCGCGGGCGGTCAGCCACTTCTCGTCGATGATCTTCTTCAGCATCTGCTGGGCGTCGTTGAACAGGTCGGTCGCCGCCTGGCCCACCTTGTCGTCGGTGAGGATGGCCGGGAAGGGTCCGGCCAGTTCCCAGGCCTGGAAGAAGGGTCCCCAGTCGATATAGCGCGCCAGTTCCGCCAGATCGTAATCATCGAACACGCGGGTGCCCAGGAATTTGGGCGCGGGCGCGACCTGGGAGAAATCCGGCGTGGCGCGGTTGGCGCGGGCGTCGGCGATGGACAGCCGCTTGCCCCCGGCACGCTGGCTGGCATGGCTGGCCGCCATCTTTTCATAGTCGGCGCGGATGCCGGCGGCATAGGCCGCGCCGCCATCCCGGGAAAGCAGGCTGGAGGCCACGCCCACCGCACGCGACGCATCAGTGACATAGACGGTCTGGCCCCGGCGATAGTTGGGATCGATCTTCACCGCCGTATGCACCTTGGAGGTGGTCGCGCCGCCGATCAGCAGC
>CALDFO010000136.1 GCA_937942205.1 uncultured Alphaproteobacteria bacterium | reverse complement strand
TGACCGGCTCGCCGCTGGCGCCCGCCGCCTATCTCTGCCTGATCCTGGCGATCGGCTGGTGCGCCATGCTGAGGGTGCGCGAATCCGCGCCCGTGAAGGTGCTCAAGGCCGGTTGAGGGCGCTTTCGTGCCAGCGCCGCAGCAGCAGCCATTCCAGCAGGGTCAGGGCGGCGAAGATCACCACCCCCGCCGCGGCCAGCAGGGCCAGCGCCGCGAACAGGGTGGCGATCTCCAGCCGGTTGCCCGATTCCACGATGCGCCAGGCCAGGCCGGTGGCGGTGCCGCTGCCCGCCACGAACTCGGCCACCACCGCGCCGATCAGGGCCAGGCCGCCCGCCGTCTTCATGCCGGACAGCAGATAGGGCAGGGCGGTGGGCAGGCGCACGCGCCACAGGATTTGCGCGCGCGAGGCGCCATGCAGCCGCATCAGGTCCAGAAGGTTGAAGTCGGCCGACTTCAGCCCCAGCGTCGCCCCCGCCAGCACCGGAAAGAAGGCCACGATGGTGGCGATGATGACCAGCGCCAGGTTGACGCGGTCGAAGCCCACCCAGATCAGGATCAGGGGCGCGATCGCCACCACCGGCGTCACCTGCAGCATGACGGCATAGGGATAGAGGGTGCGCTCCAGAAGGCGGCTCTGGGTGAAGCCGACCGCCAGCGCCACGCCCAGCAGGCTGGCGGCGGCGAACGCCTGCAAGGTCACCGACAATGTCGCCAGCAGCGAGCCCATCAGCGAGGCGAAATTCGCGCAGAAGGCGCGCGCGATGCCGCTGGGCGCGGGCAGCACATATTCGGGCACGGCGTAATGATGCACCGCTCCTTCCCAGCCGCCCAGCGCCAGCGCCGCGACGGCCAGCGGCAAGGCGATGTCCGCGATCCGTTTCATGCCGCCGCCATCGCCTGGCTCAGGGCGGCGGAGATGGCGCGCTGGGCCTCGATGGTGGCGGGCGCCAGCCGGCTGTCGCGGCCGGGCGGCAACGCAATGTCGGCGGCGATGCGGCCGGGGCGCGGCGTCATCACCAGCACGCGGCCGGCCAGCCAGGCGCTTTCCGCCGCGCTGTGGGTGACGAACAGCACGGTCAAGCCGTATTCGCGCCACAACCGCTTGAGGTCGTCGCCCAGGGCGTGACGGGTGATCTCGTCCAGCGCCGCGAAAGGCTCATCCAGCAGCAGCAGCCGGGGCTGCGCCACCAGCGCGCGGGCGAGGCTGACGCGCATCTTCATGCCGCCGGACAGTTCGCGCGGATAGGCGCGCGCGAATCCGTCCAGTCCGGCGCGGGCCAGGGCGGCGGCGGCGCGGGCATCGGCCTGGCGGCGTGGCACGCGACCCAGGTCCAGCGGCAGACGCGCATTGGTCAAGGCGTCGGCCCAGGGCATCAAGGTGGGCTCCTGAAAGACAAAGCCGGTTTCCGGTCTGCCGTCCGGCCAGGCGACCATGCCCGCATCCGGCGTCAGCAGCCCGGCAGCCAGGCGCAGCGCCGTGGACTTGCCGCAGCCGCTGGGGCCGACCAGCGCGACGAATTCGCCGGGCGCGATCGAGAAGGACAGGCCGCGCAAGGCCTCTGTGCCGTCGGCAAAGCGCGTGCCGCCGGCGAAGCGCTTGCCCACCTCCGACAGCGCCAGCAGGGTCATTGGAAATTCTGGAGCGTGGCGCGCACGAAGCTGAGATCGTAGGCTTTGCGGTAATCCAGCCCCTTGGGATACAGCCCCTCCGACGCCATGGTGTCGTAGAACAGCTTCCACTGCCTGTCGGTCATGCTGCCCAGGCCGAACGACGTGCCGTCGCGCGACAGCACCATGCCGTAGCGGTTCATCTTGTCCAGCGCCTGGGCCAGGATGGCGTCGGTCATGTCGGGGTTGTCGCGCTTGATCAGCGCGTTGCCCTTGCGCGGGTCTTTCATGTAATGCAGCCAGCCGTCGCGGCTGGCGTCGACGAAGGCCTGCACCGTCTTGCGGTCGGTATCGATGCGTTTCTGCGGCGCCAGCACCATGTTGGCGTAACCGGGATAGCCGTAATCGGCCAGCAGGAAGACCTTGGGCTTGAACCCGGCCTGCTGCTCGATGGTGAAGGGCTCGCTGGTCAGATAGCCCTCCTGGATGGCGTTGGGATCGCGGATGAAGGGCGCCAGATTGTAGGTGTATTTGCGGATCTGGGTGTCGGTGAAGCCGAACTTGGCCTTCAGCCAGGGCCAGAAGGCGGTCATGGTGGCCGCCGAAATCAGCACCGGCTTGCCGCGCATCTCGGCGATGGAGTTGAGGTCGCGGCGCGGATGGCTGATCAGCACCTGCGGGTCCTTCTGGAAGATCGCCATCACCGCCCGGATGGGAATGTTCTGCTTCACCAGATTGAGCGCGATGAAGCTGTTGGAGCCGATGCCGAAATCGGCCGCTCCGCCCGCCAGAAGCTGGGGCACGTTCACCTGCGGTCCGCCCTGGACGATCTGCACCTCCAGGCCGCGCCGGGCATAGAGGCCGTCGGCCACCGCCTGATAGAAGCCGCCATGCTCGGCCTGGGCTTTCCAGTCGGTGACGAAGCGGATTTTCGTGGCCGCGCGCGCGGCGCGCGTGAAGGGCAAAAGAGCGGGCAGGGCGAGAAGGGCGCGGCGGCTGGTCATGCCGCCTTATAGCACGCCGCAATGGAAAACTAAGTCAGCGGCCGGATCCGGCGGGCGCGTCATCCTCGTCATCGCCGAACAGCCAGCCCAGCAGGCCGCCGCGCCGGCGGCGCTCGCTGCGCGGCAATTCCTGTGTCTGGGCCTCGGGCGGCGGCGTGGCCAGTTCATCCTCGGCATTGCCCCAGGCGGCGCCCGACGCCATCAGCATGTCGTCTTCCGGCGGCGGCGGGACCGAGCGGGCCAGCGGGCGATAGGGCAAGCCCTTTTCCGCCGCCAGCAGGGTGTCGCGCCAGATATAAGCGGGCAGGGTGCCGCCGGTGACATTGCGGGTGGGCGAGGAGTCGTCATTGCCGACCCAGGCGGCGGCGACATAGTCGGTGGTGTAGCCCACGAACCAGGCGTCATGGGAATCCTGGGTGGTGCCGGTCTTGCCCGCCGCCTCGCGGCCATGCAGCGAGGCGTTGCCGCCGGTGCCGTTGGCCACCACACCGAACAGCATGGCGTTGAGGTCGTGGCTGACGTCTTCGGCGATCACCCGGCGCGGCGGCGGCGCGTGACGCTGATAGACCGGCTTGCCCAGGATGGTGATCTCGGTGATCAGATAAGGCTCGACATGAAAGCCGCCATTGGCGAAGGCGGCATAGGCGGACGTCAGTTCCAGCGGCGTCACCTCGGCGGTGCCCAGCGCCAGGCTGGCATTGGCCGGCAGGGGCGAGGTGATGCCGACCCGCCTGGCGGTGTTGATGACGGTGCGGATGCCCACTTCCTGCGCCAGATTGACGGTGATGGTGTTGACGCTGTGGGCCAGCGCGTCGGCCAGGGTGATGGTACCGTAATATTTTCCGCCATAGTTGGTGGGCGTGTAACCGGCGATGTCCACCGGGGCGTCGTCGCGCCAGTCCCAGGGGGTGATGCCGTTCTCCAGCGCCGTCAAAAAGACGAAGGGCTTGAAGGCGCTGCCGGGCTGGCGGCGCGCCTGGATGGCGCGGTTGAAGACGCTGTCCTGATAATCCACGCCGCCGATCAGGGCGCTGACCGCGCCGTCGGGCTTCATCACCACCACGGCGGCCTGATGCACCTTGGAGCGCTTGCCGTATTTGGCGATGGTCTTGGCGGCGGCGGCGCGGGCCGCTTCCTGGATTCTGGGCTCCATCGTGGTCTTGACCACCATGTCGGCGGCGGGCGGCGTGCCGTTGACGGTCGCCAGCTTCACCGCCTGGTCGGCGGCGGCGTCCAGGAAATAATTGCGGGCCGAAGCGGCGGCGCGGTCGGTGATGATCGCCGGATGGGCGCGGGCCTGGGCGGCCTGCGCCTCGGTGATGGCGCCATGCGCCACCATCGAATCCAGCACATAGGAGGCGCGCTGCTGGGCGCGCAGCAGGTCGCGGCGCGGCGAGAAGACGCTGGGCGCGCGCGTCAGGGTCGCCAGCATCGCCGCCTGGGCCAGGCTGATGTCGCGCGCCGACTTGCCGAAATAGACGCGGGCTGCGCCGTCCACGCCATAGGCGCCGCTGCCCAGATAGATGCGGTTGAGGTAGAGTTCGAGGATCTCCTTCTTGCTGAGGGAGCGTTCCAGGCCCGCAGCGTTC
>CALDFO010000135.1 GCA_937942205.1 uncultured Alphaproteobacteria bacterium | reverse complement strand
GGCTGATCGGCATCCCCAATGCCGGGCTGTGGGGCCTGATGGCGATGCTGCTGCGCTTCGTGCCTTATGTCGGCGTGCCGCTGGCCTTCCTGTTCCCCGCCACCCTGGCGCTGGCGGTGGATCCCGGCTGGGGCCGGCTGGTCTGGGTGGCGGTGCTGTATGGCGGCATCGAGGCGATGATCGGCCAGGCCATCGAGCCGTTCGTCTATGGCCGCAGCATGGGCCTGTCGGCGGTGGCGGTGGTGGTGGCCGCCGTCTTCTGGACCTGGCTGTGGGGGCCGGTCGGCCTGCTGCTCTCCACCCCCCTGACCATGTGCTTCGTGGTGCTGGGCCGCCATATCCAGGCGCTGAAATTCCTGGAGGTGATGCTGGGCGACCAGCCCGCGCTGCGAAGCGAGGAAAGCCTCTATCTGCGGATGCTGGCCGAAGACCCCGACGAGGCCGCCGACGAGGCCGAAGTCTATCTGCGGGACAATTCGCTGATGGCCTATTACGACCAGGTGGCGGGCAACGCCCTGATGCTGGCGCAGAACGACGTCAATCGCGGCGTGCTGGCGCCCCAGCGGCAGGAGCATATCCGGGACGCGGTCAAGGGGCTGATCGTCAACCTTTCCCATCACAGCGACGAAGACGCCGCCGCCGCCCTGCCGGTGCTGCCGCATGGCTGGACCAACATGCCGGTGCTGTGCGTGGCCGGGCGCGGCCCGCTGGACGAAGCCGCCGGGCTCCTGCTGGTGGACATCCTGGAGAAATACGGCCTGGGCGCGCGGCTGGTGTCGTCGGAAGAAACCTCGGCCGCCCATATCCGCGAACTGTCCGGCGAAGGCGTGCGGCTGGTCTGCGTCTCCTATCTGGAGCCGGGCACCTTCAAGAATGCCCGCTATCAGGTGCGCCGCCTGCGCAAGCACATGCCGGACGTGCCCGTGCTGGCCCTGTTCTGGGGCCTGGGCGCGGACCATTCGCGCTATCTCGACAGTGTGGAAGCCACCGAAAGCGACATCGTGACCACGGGACTGAAGGAAACCGTCACCCACATCCTGGCCTTCGCCCGCCGCGCGGGCGTCATCCAGTCCGCCCTGTGAGCGACGCCACCGGCCACGGAATGCTGATGACCACGGTGTCCGCGCGCGCGGACGCGGTGCGCATCGCGGACATCCTGATCGGGGAAAAGCTGGCGGCCTGCGTGCAGATGATGCCGGTGGAAAGCTTCTATGTCTGGGACGGCAAGAAGCAGAACGCGGCCGAACTGCTGTTGCTGGTCAAGACGCGCACCGGCCTGTTCGAGGCCGCCATCGCCCGCATCAAGGCGGTCCATCCCTATGAGGTGCCGGAGATCGTCGCCACGTCTTTCACGGCCGGGTTCGCGCCCTATCTGGCCTGGATCGACGCGGCGACGGACGGCTGACGCGGCATGGGATGGCGACCCCGGCTGGATTCGAACCAGCGACCGCCCGCTTAGAAGGCGGGTGCTCTATCCAGCTGAGCTACGGAGTCGTGCTTTACTAATGCGACCAGGGCACCTTGCGGTCGAAGCGGAAATTGTCCGAATAGGCCTTGGGCTTGGGCGTGGGCACATGCGGCTCGAACACCTGATAGGGAATGGCGTTGGCCTGGGCATAGGCCACCGCTTCCTCCCGGGTGTCGAACTCCAGCGCGATCTGCTGGCGCATGTCGCCCGACGAAGTCCAGCCCATCAGCGGGTCCACGGTGCGCGGGCTTTCCGGCTCATAGTCCAGCTGCCAGAGCTTGGTGCGGGCCTTGCCCGACTGCATGGCGTTCTTGGCCGGTCTGTAGATGCGCGCGCGCATGACAACTCCAAAGTTGGTCCAAAGTTGGTCGGGGCGGAGGGATTCGAACTCTCGACCCCTAGCTCCCAAAGCTAGTGCTCTACCAGGCTGAGCTACGCCCCGAATTCCGCTCTGCCTTACACGCTGGGGGCGGCGCCTTCAAGAACGCCCTTCGGGGACGGTCCGGGGCCGGTCAGTGGCCCGTAGAATGGCCCATGGAATGGCTTGTGGACCGGCTCACGAACCGGCCGGTGAACAGCTTGGGCCAGTATTTCCCGGTCAGGGTGAACAGGCCGGTTTTGGGATCATGGGCGATGCCGTTGAGCACGAAATTGGCCTCGGATTCGATATAGCGCCGGTCCGCCGGGCGCATCCGGGCGCGCAGGCTTTCCAGATTGGCCTCCGCCGTGACGCAGCCGCTGACGGGGTCGATCTTCACGATATTCCAGCTTTCGAAGATGTTGGCCCAGACCGCGCCGTCGACATATTCCAGCTCGTTGAGGTTCTCGACATAGCGGCCCGCCCGCACCACCCGCAGGGTGCGGCGGGTGCTGAAATCGCGCGGCGATACGAAGAAGAGGCGGCTGGAGCCGTCGCTGGCGATCAACCCGTCGGCGTCATGGGTCAGGCCCCAGCCGTCGCGCGGATTGCGCATCTCCCGCGCCGGCTCGGCTCCCGGCGTCATCGGTGTCTCGAAGACGAAGACTCGTCCCTCGCGCCAGGACAACTGGTAGGCGCGCCCACCGAAAAAGGTCAGCCCCTCGCCGAAATAACGCTGGCCGGCATTGTAGAGCGGCGTGACCTGACCGCTGGCCATGTCGATGCGGTTGATGCGGGTGTCGCCATAGACATTGCCGGTGCCCTCGAACAGCGCGCCGTCATGATATTCCAG
>CALDFO010000134.1 GCA_937942205.1 uncultured Alphaproteobacteria bacterium | reverse complement strand
CCGCGCCCCTCTTGCCCGTGCCGCGCCAGCGCCAACGCCCTCATCGCCAGCACCGGAAACACGCAGGGCATGATGTTGAGGATCAATCCGCCCAGCAGCGCGAACAGCACCGCCAGCCACAGCGTCAGGTCCCCGGCTTCGGCGGGCATCGCGGCGAAGGTGGCGGGCGGCACCGCGCCCGGCCGCGCCGCGACCTCCAGCGCCTGCACCGACCCATCGGAGGCCGAGGTCAGCACCAGCACGCCGTCCAGCATGTCGGCGGGCTTCTTGCCGGGCACCAGCCGCAGCACCAATCCACCTTCCGCATAGCCCACGCGCTGCGGCGCGGCGTTCTTGATGATGCCCGGCGTGGCGGGAAAGAAATCCACCGCTGCCGGTTTGGCCGCCGCCAGCGACGGCGCGGCGACGAACAGGTCGATCGTCTCGCCAGTATTGGATTTGGGCGCAAACACCATCGGCCAGGGCGAGGCCACCGGCAGCAGCGCCCGCGCCTCGGCAAAGCCCTGGGCCACCGCCGGATCGGGCCGCCCCTCGCCCACCGTCAGCGTCAATGTCAGGGTGGTGTCTTCCGGGATGCAGATCTTCTCGCACACCAGCCATTGCGCATGGGCCGTCAGCGTCACCGTCTCGCCCGGCTTGGCATCGGCGGGCGCGGCGATGCGGGTCAGCAGCCAGGGCGTGCCCTCATAGCCGTAATCCATCAGCGGCCCGACCGGCAGCCGCTTGGGCCGCGGCCACTGGATATCGCCCGCCGTCCAGCCGGGCGGCAGCGTCCAGGCGATCTCGGTGGGCGCGCCCGCATCGCCCGGATTTTTCCAATAGGTGTGCCAGCCCGGCGCGATCTTCTCTTCCAGCGCCACGGCGATACTGCCGCCCGGCGCGATGGCGGTCGCCTCGGCCACCAGCCGCGCCTGCACTTTCTGGGGCGCCTGCGCCAGGGCGGGCGCGGCCACCAGCAAAGCCAGCAAGACAAGAAGACGTTTCATCACCCCTGCCCTATAGCCCGCCGCCATGCTATGCGCCAGTTACGGCACGCATTACAGGACCAAAGCATGAGGATTACCGGAGGCAAACTGGGCGGGCGGCGGCTGATTGTGCCGCAGGATACCCGTGTGCGCCCCACCAGCGACCGCACCCGCCAGGCGATCTTCAACATGCTGCTGCACAAGGATTTCGGCATCGGCTTTTCGCTGGAGGACGCCGCCGTGGCCGACCTGTTCGCGGGCACCGGCGCGCTGGGCATCGAGGCCCTCAGCCACGGCGCGCGCTGGTGCCTGCTGGTGGACGACAATGCCGACTCCCGCGCCCTGCAGCGCGAGAATGTCGAGGCGCTGGGCCTGACCGGGGCCACCCGCATCTGGCGGCGCAACGCCACCGACCTGGGCCCCATCGGCCCCAGCGCGGGCGGGCCGTTCAACCTGGTGTTCCTCGATCCGCCCTATCGCAAGAACCTGATCCCGCCCGCCCTGCAAAGCCTGAAAGACGGCGGCTGGCTGGCGCCCGGCGCGCTGCTGGTGGCGGAAACCGACGCCGCCGAAACCGTGGAGCATCCCGGCTATGAATTGCTCGATGCCCGCGACTATGGCGAGACGCGCATCTGGTTCCTGACGCAGGTTTAAGCGATATTCTCCAATGCCTGCTTCAAATCTTCTTTGGTGACACACAATCTACAGATTTTTGATGTGCCTCCACTTTCCGTTGAAGTCATAACATTCAGGAAAACTAAATGTCCCGCATTTACACTGGTTGAAGCTTCATCAAACTGAAGCCATCGATCAGAAATATAACAAGGTACAGCAAGCTTACCCATCTGGTTGCGTTGATGTTGCCATCTACCGATTGGGAACTTGATCGTCTTTCCCGTCATTTTTGTCTCACATCCTGATTCGCTGCCAATGTTACGCTCCGACCAAGCTCACAGGGCATCAATCAGTTATGAAAATTACCACCTGGTAATTACTCCACAGCACAAGAAAATTGAGCCTCAGCGCCCGCTGGCCGCCAGCGCCTTCTTCACCTGCTGGGCCACGCCGCCGCGTTGCGCCGACAGCGCCATGTCCGGGTTCATGGCATACAGCCCCGCCAGATAGGCCTTGTCCGCCGCCGACAGTTCCGTGGCTCCGGCGCACCCGGGCGACAGCAGGTCGCTGACACTGGGCAAGGCCTGACACCCCTCATGCGGCGCGCCCTGCGACAGGGCCAGCAGCGCGATATGGTCGGCCAGCGCCCCGATCTCATAGTCTTTCAGGCTGGCGGGATCGGCCACGACGGTGACATGGAAGAGACTGCTGCGGATTCCGTCCAGCGCGCGCAACCCGGTCACCTGAACACCCAGCGGGCAATCCGGGGCGAACGGATCACAGAATTCCTGCACCATCTGGTCAATCTTGGACTTGCCGTTCAGGTCGGTGGTCGCGGTGACATACCAGGCCTGGATCGGCTTGGTGACTTTCGCCAGCCGGTCGGCGGCGCGGAGACTGCCGTGATAACCCAGATAGGGCCGGTGCTTTTGCCGCAGATTGTCCAGCAGGCCCTGCGGCGTGGTGGTGAAGACGATGTCCATATTGGGCTTGCATCCCGCTTCGGCCACCGGCGCACCGGCGGCGCGCGCCACATCCCGGATGCGCTGGCTGATGAAGGTGGCATAGCGCGGCGCCAGGCCGGAGGTCAGCGGACAGACGCCCACCTCCCAACGCGCCATCTTGCCCGCCATCGCCGTGGCCGCGCCCTGCGATTGGACAAATTCCTCGGCGGCGCGTTCGGCCTCGCGCGTGCCGGTCACGGTGACGGTTTCCTCGGGCTGCGCCGCCGCGCCCCAGGCACATGCCAGGAACGCACCCGCCAGGATGGCAATCCGCTTGCTCATCGTCCCTCCGCTTCAGAAGGCCCATAGGTCTCGCGCAGCGCATAGGCAATCGCGTCCCGCTGCCCGCGCAGGGTACCCCCCGTATTCATCCGGTACAATCCGTCCAGATAGGCCAAGTCGCTGGCGGTCAGGGTATCGGGCGGCGGGCCGCAATCGGGGGCCAGCAAGGTGCCGATGGTGGACAGTTTCTGGCAGCGGTCCGGCGCGGCCAACTGAGTCAGCGCCAGCAGGGCGATGTAATCGGCCAGGGTGCCGATCTCCTTGTCGGCCAGCGGCTTTGGCTCGGCCACGATCAGCACATGGAAGAAATCGCTGGTCACACCGTCGCCCAACCGGCTGCCGGCGGAATTGGCGACATTGGCGCAAGGCAGGCGCACGGGCAGCTCGCCGAACGGATTGGGCACCTCGATCTCGGTACAGGCCTTGCGGCTGTCGATCCGCGGCAATCCGCGCAGATCGCGGCTCTGGGTAACATACCAGGCCTGGATGGGCCGCTTGACCCGCGCCAGCGCATCGGCCTGCGCGTCGCTGTCGTAATAGCCCAGGAATACCGGACTGGTCCGGCGGACATTGTCCATCAGCTGCTGCGGCGTGGTGGTGAAGACGATGGTGATATTGGGGCGGCAGTTCGCATCGGCATTCACCGGCGCCTGGGCCTGCGCCGCCACCGCGCGCACCCGGCCGGAGACAAAGGCCGCATATTTCGGTCCCAGCCCCATCGTCACGGGACAGACGCCGTCCACCCAGCGCGGCAGCTTGCCCGCGCCATGGGTGGGCGCGGTGGTGGCGGCGACGAAATTGTCGATGACGGCGTTGGCCGCCTCGCGCGTCTCGGTCACCGTGACGGTGTCGGTGCGCTCCTGCGCCAGAACGCCGGTCATCAGAACGCCGGTCATCAGAACGCCCGCCGCCAGCAGAACGCCCATGCACAGGACCGGAAGGCGCGTCATGGCGTCCTCAATGGCGATATATATCTTACATAGTAGACGTAATGCCGCCGGACGGGGCGTGTCAACATGCCGGAACCGGCATCCGTCCGGTCAGGCCGCCGCCGCGATGCCCGGCGCCAGGGAATGCCACTGCTCGCCCTCGGTCAGGAGTTCGATGGGCGCGTAATCGGCATTGGCCACCGGATAGTGATAGTCCGACGCGCCCAGCACGCCATCGCCGTGAACCCCGTCCCCCGCCAGCGGCAGCATGATGCGCTCGCCGCTGCCGGTGCGGTCGGCCTGGCGGAACAGCACCCCCCGGCACATATAGAGCGACGGTTCGCGCACCACCCGCGTCATATAGGCGTGAACGGTCGGCAGGGTGGTGGCGGGGTGCAAATCTTCCAGCCGGGTGCCGCGAAAGCTCTTGGCGAAACCGCGTGTGATCACATCGCCCGCCAGCCGCCCGGTGAAGTGGCTGCCAGCGGCGTCGTATTTGTAGACCCAGATGATGGGCAGTTGCCGCGCCATCCGCGCGGGCGAAAGCTGCTGCCAGGAGGGCATGGCGCGCGCGCCGCGCGCCGCGCCCCAATGGGCGACCACCGCCCGCAGGGACGGCGATGTCAGGGCCTGGAAAAAATCCTCGAACAGCATGACGGCGCTTTGGAGTTGCGGGCGAAGTCTAGTCCGCAACCGTTAAGGTTCCGGTGACAAGTTGGGTGAATGCGCCTTAACGCACACGCCATTTCATGACGCTTTGTCAGCGCCGCCCGAACAGCTTTTCGATATCCGCCAGCTTCAGTTCGACATAGGTGGGGCGGCCGTGATTGCACTGGCCGCTGTGCGGGGTGGCTTCCATCTCGCGCAACAGGGCGTTCATCTCATCGCCCGTCAGCCGCCGTCCCGCCCGCACGCTCATGTGACAGGCCAGGGTGCCGGTGATCGCCTCCAGCCGCTCCTTCAGCGCCAGCGCGTTGCCGGTCTCGGCGATGTCGTCGGCCAGGTCGCGCACCAGTCCCTTGATGTCCAGCTTGCCCAGCAGGGCGGGCGCCTCGCGCACCACCACGGCATCGGGACCGAACGCCTCGATCACCAGCCCCAGTTCGGCCAGTTCGGCGGCGCGGGCGGACAGGCGCGACACTTCCGAGGGGTCCAGCTCCACCACTTCGGGGATCAGCAGCGGCTGGCGCGCCACGCCGCCACCGGCCATAGCCGCCTTCATGCGCTCATAGACCAGCCGTTCATGGGCGGCATGCTGGTCCACGATCACGATGCCGTCGGCGGTCTGGGCGATCACATAGGTCTCGTGCAACTGGGCCCGCGCGACACCCAAAGGAGACGCATCTAAGGAATGATCCCCGGCATCTCGCGGCGGAGCCGCCTCCTCCATCCGCACGGACATGGGCACGGCTGCATAAGAGGACGCCGCCTCGCGCGCCTGCACCGCGACCGGCGCGCCACCGGCGGCGGAGAAAATATTGGGCGACTGGAAGGGCGACACCTCGCGCTGCAACGCGGCCCCCCTTAAAGCATCGAGGGCCGATGACGCCACGGTGGTGGAGGCCCGGTGCCCCGCCGCGCCCAGCGCCTGCTTCAAGGCCCCCACGATCAGCCCGCGCACCAGCCCGGCATCGCGGAAGCGCACTTCGGTTTTCGCCGGATGCACATTCACATCCACGAACGCCGGATCGCAATCCAGGAACAGCGCCAGCGCCGGATGCCGGTCGCGCGCCAGGAAATCGGCATAGGCCCCGCGCACCGCCCCCACCAGCAGCTTGTCGCGCACCGGCCGTCCGTTGACGAACAGGAACTGCATCTGGGCATTGGCGCGATTGTAGGTGGGCAGTCCCGCGAAACCCGACAGCGACACGCCTTCGCGCGATGCTTCCACGGCGGCGGCATTGTCACCGAAGTCGCGGCCCATGATCCGGGCCAGGCGCGGCAGGCGGCCATCCATCAGGTCCGGCTCCACGCCCAGGTCCAGCACCGTGCGCCCGTCCAGCGTCAGGCTGAAGCCGATATCGGGCCGCGCCATCGCCAGCCGCTTGACCATGTCGGTGATCGCCAGGTCTTCGGAGCGCACCGATTTGAGGAATTTCAGCCGCGCCGGCGTGGCATAGAACAGGTCGCGCACCTCGGCGCGGGTGCCGTGCTGGCCCGTCGCCAGGAAGGCGGCGGGCATCGGTCCCGTCACCACCCCGCCCTCGACCCGGATTTCCGCCGCTTCGCTGTCGCGCGTGCGGCTGGTCAGCGACAGCCGCGCCACCGCCCCGATGGAGGGCAGCGCCTCGCCGCGAAACCCCATCGTCACGATATGCGAAAGATCGTCCTCGCCGCCCGAAACCGGCAGCTTGGAGGTGGCATGGCGCTCGATCGCCAGCCGCAACTCATCGGCGGTCATGCCCGCGCCGTCATCCTCGACCAGCAGCAGGTCCGCCCCGCCATTGGTGGCGGTGACGGCGATGCGGGTGGCGCCCGCATCCATCGCATTCTCCACCAGTTCCTTGACGGCGGCGGCCGGGCGCTCCACCACCTCGCCCGCGGCGATGCGGTTGACAGTGCCTTCGGATAAGCGGCGTATTTTTACCAACGAGGTTCAGCCCTCAGCCAGATATTGCCGGGCCAGGACTTTTCCTTCTTCGACACCGGGCTGGTCGAACGGATTCACACCCATCAGGCGACCCATGAGGATCGTCTCCAGCATGAAGTGCATCATCAGCGCCCCCAGATGGAATTCATCCACCTTGCCCAGATGAATGCGCCGCACCGGGCGGCCGTTCTTGAACAGGGTCTGGGCAGTGGCGCGGCACTCCGCATCCACCAGATCGCCCAGCTTCTTACCGGCCAGATATTGCAGGCCCAGTCTGTTGGCGCGGGCGCGCGGCACGGCCGGTCCCTTGCCCTTGGTGTCCACCGACACCAGCGTATAGAGCGCGGTGCCCGGCCCGTCGCGGAACATCTGCAGCTGGCTGTGCTGGTCCACCGGCCCCAGCACCGACACCGGCGTGGAGCCCTGCCCGTCCTTGCCCAGGCTCTCGGCCCAGAGCTGCTTCCACCAACCGCCGAACACCGCCAGCGCATCGGCATAGGGCCACAACACCGTGCTGGCCAGCCGGCCCTCGCCCGCCAGCGCGTGATGCAGCGCCGCGCCCGACGCGGCGGGCGCATCGGCGGGTGTCCTGGCGTTCAGCACCTGCTCCAGCGCCGCCTGCGCGCCCGCGCGCAACTGTTTGACATTCAGCCCCATCAGCA
>CALDFO010000133.1 GCA_937942205.1 uncultured Alphaproteobacteria bacterium | reverse complement strand
CGACAGATGCGGCCGCCCCGCCAGATATAGGAAGGCGGCGCGGGCAATGCGAGTCCGCTGGCCGTCGGCCACCGCTTCGGCCGCGTCGCGGGACAGCGCGCGCGCCTTGACCTCGATGAAGCAGACCGGGCCAAAGGGCGCGGCCGCCACCAGGTCCACTTCGCCCGCCCGCGTCTTCAGCCGCCGCGCCAGGATGCGATAGCCCTTGGCCATCAGCCACAGCGCCGCCAGACTTTCGCCGCGATGGCCACGCCGCTCGGCCTGGCGGCGGTCAGTCGTCATGCAGGTCCGTCTGTTTGATTTCTGTTTCCCGGATCTCCAGCGCGCGGGCATAGATCGCCTTGCGCGCCCCGCCGGTCAGCCCCGCGATCATCTCGGCGGCGGCCTTGACCGGCATGAAGGGCAGCGCCGCGCGCAGGGCCGCATCCATCCCGGCGGTGTCGGCCACTGCCTCCAGCGGCGGCCCCACCAGCAGCGTCACCTCGCCCTTGGGCGCGCCCGCCTGGGCATAATGCGCCGCCAGTTCCGACAGCGCGCCGCGCCGCACTTCCTCATGCAGCTTGGTCAGCTCGCGCGCCATCGCGGCGGGCCGGTCGCCCAGAATATCCGCCATCGCCGCCAGCGAGTCCGACAGGCGCTGGGCCGATTCAAAAAAGACCAGCGTGGCGCGCACGCCCTTGAGCTCTTCCAGAATGGCGGCGCGCTCGCCCGCCTTGGCCGGCAAAAAGCCCGCGAACAGGAAGCGGTCGGAGGGCAGCCCCGCCAGGGTCAGCCCCGCCAGCACCGCCGATGCACCGGGGATCGCCACCACGGTCAGGCCCGCCGCGATCACTTCGCGCACCAGCTTGAAGCCGGGATCGGAGACCAAGGGCGTGCCCGCATCGGACACCAGCGCTACCGCCTGGCCTTGCGCCAGGCGGGCCAGGATTTTGGGCCGCTCGCGCGCCGCATTATGGTCATTGTAAGCCGCCAGCGGCCGGGCGATGCCGTGAATGGCCAGCAGCTTGGCGGTGACGCGGGTATCCTCGGCGCAGATCAGGTCGCAGCCCTTGAGGGTTTCCAGCGCCCGCAAGGAAATGTCGCGGGCATGGCCGATGGGGGTGGCGACCACATACAGCCCGCCCGGCAGCCCGCCCGGCAGCGCCGCCAAACCGCCGCGATCTTGAGATTTACCCGTCGTGTCCAAAGGCTTAGAGTCCCTTCAAAGGATTTCCCATGACCGGCTCGACCCTCGCCCGCCCGATGCGTTTTCTTGGCCGCTTTTGTGCCATTGCCGCGCTGGTTGCGATAGCCGCCTGTACCCAGCGGCCCGAGGCCCCGCCCGCCCCGGTGGTGGTGGCGCCGCCCGCCCCCACCGCCGCCAATCCGCTGGACCGGGACCGGCCCGAATATCTGCGCCTGCCCGGCCAGCCCGAAGGCACCCCGGTGCGGGTGGGCGTGATCCTGCCCTTTTCCAGCGGCGCGCCCGCCACCCGCGCCCTGGCCGCCTCCATGCTCAAGGCGGCGCAACTGGCCATGTTCGATGCGGGCAACCCCAACATCCTTCTGATGACCGCCGACGAGGGCAATGGCGGGGCGCAGGCCGCCAATGCCGCCCGCACCCTGCTGGCGCAAGGCGCCGAGGTGATCGTGGGCCCGCTGTTCGGGCCTTCGGTGGCGGCGGTCGCTCCGGTGGCGCGCGACCGGGGC
>CALDFO010000132.1 GCA_937942205.1 uncultured Alphaproteobacteria bacterium | reverse complement strand
GGTGGGCGACGGCGCCAACGATCTGGCCATGATCCAGAAAGCCGGACTGGGCGTGGCCTATCACGCCAAGCCGGTGGTGGCGCAAGCCGCGGGCGCGGCGATCACCCACAACGACCTCACCGCCCTGCTCTATCTGCAAGGTTATGCCGACGACGAGATCGTCGGCGGCTGAACGGACTTGTCATCCCGGCCAAGCGGCACAAGCCGCGCGAGCCGGGATCCGACTTCGTGACACGCAAAAAGTTGGATTCCCGCTTTCGCGGGGTGAGCCGGGATGAACCGAAGGTCCAGTGGCCCTTCGGTCCCGGCGAACGGTTCATAGCGGCAGCGTATGAACGCGTCGCGCGCTTGCGCGCGACGCGAGGCCGGGACAGGAAGAAACAAGCTGGATTCCCGCTTTCGCGGGAATGACAAGGTGGATTCACCTTCAAAAATAAGACCGGCCCTACAAATCCCTCCCCCGCCATGCGGGGGAGGTGGCCGTAGCTGGCCCGGCGCAGAGCGCCCATCTTATTTTCGCGCGCATAGCGCGCGGGGCCAGCGAAGGCCGGAGGGGGACAAGGATTGCGGCTAATTCAGCCGCAATCCAACGTAAGTCAGATCGCCGCCGCGGTTGATCAGGATCAGCTCGACCTTCTTGCCCGCCTTGGCGTCGGCCTCGATGCGCTGCGACACCTCGGCGGGCGTCTTCACCGGCTGGCTTGAGATTTCCACGATCACATCCCCGGCGCGGACATTCTTCTCCCCCGCCGGGCTGCCCGCCGTCACCGCCGTCACCAGCACGCCCTGCACGCCGCCGCCGATCTTGAACTTGGCACGGGCCGCCGCGTCCAGCGTCCCCAGCGACAGGCCAAGCTGGGTCAGCTTGGGCTGGCCCTTGGCGGGGGCGGGCGGCGCCTTGGCGGGCTTGTCGGGCTTGGCGTCCTCGGCCAGGCGCTGCACCGTGATCTTGAGCGCCTGCTTCTTGTTTCGCCGCAGCACATCCATGGCCACGGTCTTGCCGATGGGCGTCTCGGCCACGATGCGCGGCAGGGCGCGGTCGTCGGCCACCGGCTTGCCGTCGAAACCGGTGATCAGATCGCCATTGGCCAGCCCCGCCTTGGCGGCGGGACCGCCGCCGGTCACGCCCGCCACCAGCGCGCCCCTGGCGCCGGAAAGGCCCATGCCCTCGGCGATCTCCGGCGTCAGTTGCTGGATGCGCACCCCGATCCAGCCGCGCCGCGCGCCGCCGAACTGGCGCAGCTGGTTCACCACTTCGCGCGCCAGATTGGCGGGAATGGCGAAGCCGATGCCCACGCTGCCGCCCGAGGGCGTGTAGATCTGCGAATTGATGCCGATCACATTGCCGTCCATGTCGAACAGCGGGCCGCCGCTGTTGCCCCGGTTGATGGGCGCGTCGGTCTGGATGAAATCGTCATACGGCCCGGCATTGATGTTGCGGTTGCGGGCCGAGACGATGCCCGCCGTCACGCTGGAGCCCAGGCCGAAGGGATCGCCGATCGCCATCACCCAATGACCGATCCGGACGGTGTCGCTGTTGCCGAATTTGGTGGCGGGCAAGGGCTTGCGCGGCGTCACCTTCAACAGCGCGATATCGGTCTTGGCGTCGCGCCCCACGATGCGCGCCGGATAGTCGGTGCCGTCATTCAGGGTGACGGTGACCTGGTCGCTGTCCTCGATCACATGGTTGTTGGTGACGATGAAGCCGCTGGGGTCGATGATGAAGCCCGACCCCAGCGAAGTGACATGGCGCGGCTGGCCCCCGCGCGGCCCTCCCTGGAAATTCTTGAACAGGTCTTCCAGCGGCGAGCCGGGCGGCAGCTGCGGCAGCGCGTTGCGGGGCGGGGCCTTCAGGGTCTGGCTGGTGGCGATATTGACCACGGTGGGCAGCAGCTTGTCGGCCAGTTCGGCGAAGGAATCCGGCGCGGGCCGCGCCTGGGCAGGCGTCACAGCGGGCGCGGCGAACAGCAGCGCCAAAACGGCACAGAAGGAAGCAAGGCGGGAGCTCGAAACGCGCATCTGTCCAGTCCTGGGGCGTCGGAAAGGAATCGGGGGGTCAGTCTAGGCAGCGCCCGATGGAACAGACAGGAGAAAAACCCGCTCTTGCGGCGGTTTTTTGGGCGTCCC
>CALDFO010000131.1 GCA_937942205.1 uncultured Alphaproteobacteria bacterium | reverse complement strand
AGGCCAGCCTGCGAGCGGAACTTGAAGTTGGTGCGGCCTTCCGTTTCGGTGAAGTCGATGGAGGCGGCAACGCCGGACACGAACGGCACGCCGTTGTAATCCTCGCTGGGCTCCCACTGGACCCAGGTGCCCGAATAGCCCGCCTGCTTGATTTCATAGCCCAGCGAGCTGGTCGCCGGCACCGTGGTGGTGGGCGCCAGGTTATTGTCGGTGACGATGTAGGCGAAGCGGTTCTTCTGGTCGCTGGTCCAGGCGGCGAAGGCCAGGCGGTTGGCGATCGAGTCGCCGCTATCCGGGTTCTGGGCATTGAAGAAGGTGCCCCAATTCTGGGTCTTCTGCTTCACCTGGTTCATGAACGCCGCCGGGGAGGCCGCAGCCGCGCCCTGCGACGCGACAGCGCCGGTGCTGGTGGTCAGGAACAGCGGCGCCGCCAGGGAGCCGGTGGGGATCGTGATGGTGGAGTTGGCGCCCGTGGTGCCGGACTCGATGATGAAGCCGCCCGACACGCTGTCGAACGTCACATCCACATCCGCGCCGGCCACGCTGATGGCCGTGCTGGAGGCGGTGTCACCGATGGAGCACAGATAGGTGCCGGTGGTGCCGGTGCCGGTCAGGAACGCGGTCACTTCATTGCCGGCGGTGACGTTGGTTCCGGAGAACACATCGCCAATGCCGAAGGTGCCGGCCGAAACGGCCGTGATCGTCAGCGTGCCACCGCTGCCGGTGACCGTGGTGCTGGAGGCCGTCTGGGCGATGTCGACGGCATAGGTGCCCGTGCCGCCCGTGCCGCCCAGGAAATTGGTGATCTTGGTGTCGGCGGTGATGCCGGAGCCGGAAATGGTCTGGCCCACGAACAGGGTGCCGCTGGTCACGCCCGAAACAGTCAGCGTGCCGCCGGAAGCCGTCAGCGTGGTGCTGGAGACGTTCTGGCTGATCGAGACCTGATAGGTGCCGGTGGCGCCCGGCGTGCCGCCGGTGAGCTGCGCCACGATGGTGGTGCCGGCGGCCACGCCCACGCCGCTGATGCTCTGCCCCGGCGCATAGCGGCCGGTGGTGTTGGCGGAGATGGTCATGGTGGTGCCGGCGATCGAGCCGGTGCCCACGTTCACGGCGATGGCGCCGGTCACGACGTTGGCGGCAACGGAACCCGTCGCGGCGGTGGCGGTGTTGAGGGCCGCTTCGATGGCGGCGGCGGCGGCGCTGAAGCTCAGCGCGCCGGACAGGTTGACCGTCGCGGACTGGTCCGAACCGTCCACCGTCAGCGACAGGGTGCCGTTGAGGGCCTGCAGCTGCGAAAGGGTCAGCACGCTGGCGTCGCCGCCGCGGACATAGGCCGCCACAGCGGTGGCCGGATACTGGACCGCCAGGAAGTTGCCGGGCTTCTTGTTCGAATTGTCGAAGCCGTTGAAATAGACCTGGCCCTTGGCCGCTTCCACGGAATCATCACCGAAATAGTCCGCGACAGCTTCCGGGCTGGCGAACTGCGCCACGGTGCCGACGGGCACGCGCGTGCTGGTGGTGAGCATCAAGCCGCTCATGCTCATCGCCGTTCCGCCGGCGTTGAGCACATTCGGCGTGACATTGACAAGATCGGAAGCAGGAATGGTCATGGGAATCTCCTCACGGGGTGGGATAGGTGGCGTCGACGCTGACCAGCTCCAGCGAAAGTTCGCCGGCAAACTGTTGCGGGAGGGTGACGGTCGGGTTGATCTGCAACACCGCCTCCACCATCCAGCGATTTTCGATTTGCTGTTGCTCGTTCCGATAAGGCCCCTGGCGCGGGTCATCCG
The DNA here is from genome assembly GCA_937942205.1 of uncultured Alphaproteobacteria bacterium. Lineage (GTDB taxonomy): Bacteria > Pseudomonadota > Alphaproteobacteria > Micropepsales > Micropepsaceae > Rhizomicrobium. The sequence continues at coordinate 613 of CALDFO010000131.1, read as the reverse complement.
CATAGAGCGGGGTCACGCCGGAGACATCCGGATCGAAAAGGTTCACCCCATAGACATCCCGCAACAGCGTGGAGATGACCTGGGCATTGTCGGCGCTGACCGGGCCGTGGACATCCAGCTGCACCGTCATTTTGGTGGGCTGGGTGATGTTCGCCACGCCGGCCGCCATGTTCTGGCTGGCCACGGTCTGGCTGGGCGTCACGGCATAGGTGCCCAGGCCAGTGTCCGGGTCCACGCTGATCGCGGCGCCGATGGCAGAACCGGCCGCCAGGTTTTCCCCGAAGAGGTCCCGGTTCGGCGCCATGGTGCCGATAAGCACTTCCGTGACGGTCAGCACGCCGCCGGCGATTGAGCCGGTGAAACTGAGATCCGCATACTCGTCAATGTTCGTCTCGATGCGGTCCCGGCGAAGGGGCCACATCACGATGAAGTTTTCAGCTTTGACCTGCGGAACCCGGTTCACCTGTCCCAGGACGATGTTGGACTTTCCCATCGCCGGCAGGATTGCGGCCAGCACGCCGCGCAAGACCGTGAAGGCCGTCTGCTCTGAGAGCGAAAGGGAAACCAGCATTTACGGAGGCGTGGTGTTGAGGGCGATCTTCTTCAACAGCGA
>CALDFO010000130.1 GCA_937942205.1 uncultured Alphaproteobacteria bacterium | reverse complement strand
TTGCGCCAGGCTGACGTGAGCGACAAACCCGTCATCGTCTGGCTCAGGCAAGACCTGCGCCTGTCCGACAATCCGGCCTTGGCTTTCGCGGCGCAAAGCGGCCGTCCGCTGATCTGCCTTTATGTGCTGGACGATGAGACGCCGGGCGTGCGGCCCATCGGCGGCGCCGCGCGCTGGTGGCTGCACCACGCGCTGGCGGCGCTGGATGCGTCGCTCGACGGCCGGCTGGTGCTGCGGCGGGGGCCCGCCGCCCAGGTGATCACGGCGCTGGCACGGGAGAACGGCGCAGAGATGATCGTGTGGAACCGCTGCTATGAGCCGTTCGCGGTGGCGCGGGACACGGCGCTGAAGAGCGCGCTGACCGCCAAGGGCGTGGCCGTTCACAGCTTCAACGGCGCGCTGCTGCAGGAGCCGTGGGAGATCGCCACCGGCGCGGGCAAACCGTTCCGCGTCTTCACCCCTTTCTGGAAGGCGCTGCGGCAACGGGAGATACCCCGCCCCCTGCCCGCGCCCGTCAACCGCCGCCACGCCGCCGCCGCAAGCGAGAGGCTGGCGGACTGGAAGCTGCTGCCGCGCGATCCCGACTGGGCGCGGGGTTTTGATTGGACGCCCGGCGAAACGGCGGCGCAGGATGCGCTGTATGATTTCCTGGACCGCATCGCCGCCTACAAGACCGCGCGCGATCTGCCGGACCATGACGGCACCTCGCGCCTGTCGCCCCATCTGCACTGGGGCGCGATCTCGCCGCGCCAGGTCTGGTTTGCCGTGCGCGCCCGCGATGTCGGGGAAGGCAGCGAGACTTTCCTCAAGGAACTGGGCTGGCGCGAATTCTGCGCCCAGCTTCTGTTCCACAATCCCGATCTTCCCACCCAGCCGCTGGATGCACGTTTCACGGCGTTCGCCTGGCGCGACAGCGAAAAGGATTTGCGGGCCTGGACGCGGGGACGGACCGGAATCCCCATCGTGGACGCAGGAATGCGCCAGCTCTGGCAGACCGGCTGGATGCACAACCGGGTCCGCATGATCGCGGCCAGTCTGCTGATCAAGCATCTGGGCATTCACTGGCGGCGCGGCGAGGAATGGTTCTGGGACACGCTGGTGGACGCGGACCTGGCCAGCAACAGCGCCAACTGGCAGTGGGTGGCCGGCTGCGGCGCCGACGCCGCGCCGTTCTTCCGCATCTTCAATCCGGTGCTGCAGGGTGAAAAGTTCGATCCCGGCGGCGCCTATGTCCGCGCCTTCGTGCCGGAGCTGGCGGACCTGCCGGACAAATTCATCCACAGGCCGTGGGACGCGCCCGATCCACCCCGCAATTACCCCGCGCCCATCGTGGATTTGGCGGAAGGCCGCGTCCGCGCCCTGGAGCGGTTCCGAGCCTTGAAGGGGCGGGACGGGACCGGCTAGGGTTCCCTCCATGCCCACCGCCATCATGCCCGCCATCAAACCGAACGTCATCGCCGCCATCGGCGGCACCCCCCTGATCCGCCTGAAACACGCTTCCGAAGCCACCGGCTGCGAGATTCTCGGCAAGGCCGAATTCCTCAATCCCGGCCAGTCGGTCAAGGACCGCGCCGCGCTGTTCATCATCCAGGACGCGATCCGCAAAGGCCAGCTGCGCCCCGGCGGCACCATCGTCGAAGGCACGGCGGGCAATACCGGCATCGGGCTGGCCACCGTCGCCAATGCGATGGGCTTTCGCACCGTGATCGTCATTCCCGACACCCAGAGCCAGGAAAAGAAAGACGCGCTGCGCCTGCTGGGGGCGGAGCTGATCGAAGTCCCGGCGGTGCCGTACAAGGATCCCAACAATTACGTGAAACTGTCGGGCCGCCTGGCCGAACAGCTGGCCAAGACCGAACGGAATGGCGCCATCTGGGCCAACCAGTTCGACAATGTCGCCAACCGCCAGGCCCATATCGAAGGCACCGGCCCGGAAATCTGGGAACAGACCGGCGGCCGGGTGCACGGTTTTACCTGCGCGGTGGGCACCGGCGGCACGCTGGCGGGCATCGCCATCGCGCTCAAGGCGCGCAACAAGGATATCCGCATCGCCGCCGCCGACCCGCAAGGCGCGGCGATCTACAACTGGATCAAGCACGGCAAGCTGGAATCGCACGGCTCCTCCATCACCGAGGGCATCGGCCAGGGCCGCGTCACCGGCAATCTGGAGGGCGCGCCGATCGACGATGCCTATGAGATTTCCGACGCCGAGGCGCTGCCGCTGATCTTCGACCTGCTCCGGCATGAGGGGCTGTGCATGGGCGGCTCGACCGGCGTGAATGTGGCGGGCGCGATCCGCATGGCCCGCGATCTGGGACCGGGCCACACCATCGTCACCATCCTGTGCGATTACGGCAACCGCTATCAGTCCAAGCTGTTCAATGCGGACTTTCTGCGCGGCAAGGGCCTGCCGGTGCCGGAGTGGCTGGCAGAACGCGACGCGCCGCTTTCCGGTCCTTTCGAATACCAGACAGGACATGACACAGACCGGCAACCTGGTGTCCACCGACTGGCTGGCGGCGCATCTGGACCGGGTGCGGGTGCTCGACGCCAACTGGTACATGCCCGACGATCCGCGCGACCCCCAGGCGGAGTTCCGGGCGGCGCATATTCCCGGCGCGGTGTTCTTCGACATCGACGCCATCGCCGATCCGGATACCGACCTGCCGCATATGCTGCCCTCCGCCGCCCAGTTCGGCGAACAGCTTGGCACGCTGGGCATCGGCACCGGCGATACCGTGGTGGTCTATGACAATAGCGGCCTCTTTTCGGCGCCCCGCGCCTGGTGGATGCTGAAAGCGATGGGCCATGACCAGGTCTTTGTGCTGGACGGCGGCTTTCCCAAATGGACCCGCGAAGGCCACCCCGTCGAAAGCGGCGATGCCGCGCCCGCGCCACAAACCTTCATCGCCACGCCGCGTCCCCAAATCCTCCGCGACTTCGACGCGATGCTGGAAACGGTCGCGGGCCGCACCGCGCAGGTGGTGGATGCCCGCAGCGCCAGCCGCTTCACTGGCGCGGAGGCCGAACCGCGCGCCGGGGTGCGCGGCGGCCATATGCCGGGCGCCATCAACCTGCCCTGGCGCGGCGTGGTGAGCGCCGAGGGCACGCTGAAATCGCCGGAGGAGCTGCGCGCCGCTTTCGCCGCGCTGGACCTGGAGGCGCCCATCGTCACCACCTGCGGCTCCGGCATTTCTGCCGCCATCCTGATGCTGGGCCTGCATGAGATCGGCGCGCGGACCGTCGCGCTGTATGACGGCTCCTGGACGGAATGGGGC
>CALDFO010000129.1 GCA_937942205.1 uncultured Alphaproteobacteria bacterium | reverse complement strand
TACGAGATAAGCTAGTGACTGGAGTTCAGACGTGTGCTCTTCCGATCTGTCGGTTCGACGAAGGACTTGAAACCGGAAAGCCTGAGGCGTGTGAACTTCAACTGCTCGATCCTTGCAATGGCCCGCCTATTGCTGCTTGGCGAGCTCCGTATCCAAAAGCTTGGCCAGGCGGTCGTAGGGAATGACCCCCGAACCCTGGTTGACGCCGTTCAAGATGAAGGACGGCGTTCCGGTGATGTTGTACCGGGCCTCACCCTCCGACGACACTTTGTTGATGCGCTCATCCTCAGCTTTGTTCGCCCAGCATTGGTTAACCTGCTCGGCGCTCATGCCCGCGATGCGGCCCATCAGAATCAGGCCTTCCCGCGTCTGGTCGGGCGTCAGCCTGTATTCCGGGTCCCATTTGGGTTGATTCCGGAACACCAGGTCAATGAACGAGAAGTACTTATCCTCAGGCAGGCAGCGGGCGATCTTCTCGGCCATGCCGTCCGCCGGGAACAGGGGGTAGACCCGGAAAATGTAGAGAATCTTGCCGGTGTCGATGTAATTGGCCTTCAGTTGCGGGAAGACCTGTTCATTGAAGGCGGCGCAGGCCGGGCAGGCGGGCGCGGCATATTCGATCAGCACCACCTTGGAATTGCGGTTGCCCAGCACCCGGTCGGTGGGCAGGATTTCATAGGTTCCGGCGGTGCCGGTGCTGCTGCCCGATCCGCCGAAGGCGTACCAGCCAAGGCCGGCAAGGGCGATCAGGACGACGGCGCCAAGGGCGATCCAGGTATTGCGGGTCACGGGCGATTCTCCACCGGGTTTGCGCCCCGTTTCTGGCAGAGAATGCCCGTCCGGTCCAACCGGCGGAAAAAGCCCCGGGCGGCCCCGGTCAGCGGGCCAGCGCCGCCTCGATCAGCGGCTTGAGGTCTTCCCAATGGGCCACGCCGGGCTGGGGCTGGCCGTTGATGATGACGGTGGGGGTGCCTGAAATCCTGTAGCGGTCCTGGCCGTCCTGGGCGACCTTGTTGATCTCGGCGTCTTCCTTGCTGTCCGCCAGGCAGGCGTCGAACTGCGGCTCGCTCATGCCCTGCATGGCGGCCTGCTGCAGCAGCGCGCCGCGCACATCGGTGACGCCGTAACCGGAACTCCATTTGGACTGGTTCTTGAAAATCTGATCCATGAAGGGGAAGTATTTTTCCTTCGGCAGGCAACGGGCCAGCTTTTCCACCGCGCCATCCTCGGGATGCAGCGGGAAGACGCGGAAGACATAGAGCACTTTGCCGGTATCCACATATTCCTTCTTCAACTGCGGTACGACGTCCTCGTTGAAATGGGCGCAGTGCGGACAGACCGGCGCGGCATATTCGATCAGCACCACCTTGGCCTTGGGATTGCCCAGGGTGCGGTCGCGTGGCGTGATGACATAGCCGGGATCGGTGGCGGCTTGGGCGGTTTCGACCGGGGCGGGCTTGCCGTTGAAATGCCACCAGGCGCCGCCCGCGGCGGCCAGCACGGCCAGGACGGCAACAGTAACGATCAGCTTGCGCGACACGGGCATCTCCCAGACCTGAGTTTCGCCGGTTTTGGCAGAGAATGAAGGCGCGGTCTATTGCGCGGCCCGGCGCCGGGCGAGCGCCTGCAGGGCCCTGGCCAGCCCTTCGGGGCCGTCATAGCGGCGGCTGGGATCGGCCGGCGGCAAGGGGCCGGGCTTGGCCTGGGGCCGGGGCGGGGCGGGCGGGGCCAGCAACGCCCCCTGGCTGAACTTGATCTGGGTCACGAACGGGCCGCCCAGATAGGCGTTGATGCGCTCGCACAGCGCCCGCTTTTCATGGCCCAGGAACAGGGCCGCCCCCGGCACGGCGCGCAGCGTCAGGGTGCCGCCGGACGGCCCGTCCGCCAGTTTCAGCGGTTGGGCCAGGCGGGCGACCTCCGGCCCGGCGATCTCGCGCCAGCGCAGCACCAGCGCCGGATCGCGGAAACCCGCGCGGGCGAAGGCCGCCGCCGCCGAGCCGCCTGCATCGGCGCCCACCGCGGCGGCGCGGCCCCGGCGGGGCGCGGTATCCGGCCCGGATGTTTCCGGCTGTTGCGGTTTTTTCACGGATCGGGACATGGTCGCCTGTCGATAAGGTCCTGAGTATGCCGCCCGCCGCCAAAAGCAAAAAGCCCGATCTGAGCGCGCGGCTGCTGGACTGGTACGATGTGCACCGCCGGGTGCTGCCCTGGCGGGCGCCCCCGTCAAAGGCAAAGGGCGGAAAGCGCGCCGATCCCTATCGGGTCTGGCTGTCGGAGATCATGTTGCAGCAGACCACGGTGCAGGCCGTGGCGGGCTATTATCGCAAGTTCCTGGAGCGCTGGCCCACCGTGGAGGATCTGGCGGCGGCCCGTGAGGACGAGATTTTGGCCGCCTGGGCGGGGCTGGGCTATTACGCCCGCGCCCGCAACCTCCATGCCGCCGCCAAAGTCGTCGCCAACCAGATGGGGGGCCGCTTTCCTGCCACCGCCGAGGCGCTGCGCGCCCTGCCGGGGGTGGGCGGCTATACCTCGGGCGCCATCGCCGCCATCGCCTATGACGAACGCCAGGCGGCGATGGACGCCAATGCCGAACGGGTGATCGCGCGCCTGTATGCGGTGGAAACGCCCATGCCCAAGGCCAAGCCCGCGCTGCACGCCTTTTGCCAGGCGCTGGTGCCGGCGCGGGCCGGGGATTTCGCGCAGGCGCTGATGGACCTGGGCTCGGTCCTCTGCACGCCCAAACGGCCATCCTGTCCGCAATGTCCGTGGACGGACGATTGCCTGGCCCGCCAACGCGGCATCCAGGAACAGTTGCCGCGCAAGGCGCCCAAGCCGGTGCGCCCGCTCAGGCGCGGGGCGGCTTTCGTCGTCACCGACCGCACCGGCGCGGTGCTGCTGGGGAAAAGGCCCG
>CALDFO010000128.1 GCA_937942205.1 uncultured Alphaproteobacteria bacterium | reverse complement strand
TCACGCGTACTTCTTGAAGATCACCGCCGCGTTGGTGCCGCCGAAGCCGAAGCTGTTCGACATGGCCGCGTCGATCTTCATCGGCTTGGCCTTGTGGGGCACCAGGTCCAGCACCGTCTCGACGTCGGGGTTGTCGAGGTTGATGGTCGGCGGGGCGATCTGGTCGCGGGTGGCCAGGATCGTGAACGCCGCCTCGATGGCGCCGGCGGCGCCCAGCAGGTGGCCGGTCATCGACTTGGTGGACGACATGGCCTTGCCCGGCGCGGCGTCGCCCAGCAGGCGCTCGACGGCCCCGAGTTCGATGCCGTCGGCCATGGTCGAGGTGCCGTGGGCGTTGACGTAATCGATGTCCGACGCCGCCAGCCCGGCGCGCTTCAGCGCCATCTGCATGGCGCGATAGCCGCCATCGCCGTCCTCGGACGGGGCGGTGATATGATAGGCGTCGCCCGACAGGCCATAGCCCAGCACTTCGCCATAGATCCTGGCGCCGCGCTTTTTGGCGTGTTCGTATTCCTCCAGCACCACGATGCCCGCGCCCTCGCCCATCACGAAGCCGTCGCGGTCCTTGTCATAGGGGCGCGACGCCCTGGTGGGCGTGTCGTTATAGGCGGTGGACAAGGCGCGGCAGGCGTTGAAGCCGGCGATGCCGATGCGGCAGACCGCGCTTTCGGCGCCGCCCGCGACCATCACATCGGCATCGTCGAAGGCGATCAGCCGGGCGGCGTCGCCGATGGCGTGCGCGCCGGTGGCGCAGGCGGTGACCACCGAGTGATTGGGGCCCTTGTAACCATGCTCGATCGAGACATAACCCGACACCAGGTTGATCAGCCGGCCGGGAATGAAGAAGGGCGACAGACGGCGCGGCCCCTTTTCATGCACCAGGATCGAGGCTTCCTCGATCCCGGTCAGCCCGCCGATGCCCGAACCGATCAGCACGCCGGTACGGTGGCGTTCCTCCTCGGTCGCGGGCATCCAGCCGGAATCGGCCACCGCCTGCTTGGCGGCGGCCAGCCCATAGATGATGAAATCATCCATGCGGCGCTGTTCCTTGGGGTCAACCCACTGGTCGGGGTTGAACGTCCCGTCGGACCCGTCGCCGCGCGGCACCTGGCAGGCGATCTTGGTGGGAAGATCGTCCACCTTGAACTTGGTGATCGGGCTGGCGCCTGACTGGCCCGCCAGAATGCGGGACCAGGTCTCCTCCACGCCGCAGGCCAGCGGCGTGACAAGACCCAGGCCCGTGACAACGACCCTGCGCATCAGGCTTTGCCCTTCAACGGCGGATCAGGAGGCGTTGGCTTTGTCGATATACTTGACGGCGTCGCCGACCGTCACGATGGATTCCGCGGCGTCATCGGGAATCTCGATGCCGAATTCTTCCTCGAACGCCATGACCAGCTCGACGGTGTCGAGGCTGTCGGCGCCCAGATCTTCGATGAAGGACGCAGTATCCGTGACCTTCTCGGCGTCGACATTCAGATGCTCGACGACAATCTTCTTCACGCGCTCGGCGGTATCGCTCATGGACTTGTAAGCCTCTCTTAGAAAACTGAACCGGCTTCTGGAAAATGCCGGGAACCCGCACTGGGTGCTTCGCGGATTGTCGCGCTTGGTAACACAATCCCTCCGCTCCCGCCAACTTCGCGGTTAAGTATTTGTATTTCCAATCATATCATCGCCATCCCGCCATTCACATGCAGGGTTTCGCCCGTGATATAGGCGGCTTCCTCGCTGGCCAGGTAGGCCACCGCGGCGGCGATTTCGGCGGGGTTGCCCATGCGCCCGGCAGGGATTTTCTGGCCGATCATCTCTTTCTGCTGGTCGGTCAGAACCGCGGTCATGGCGGTCTGGATGAAGCCGGGAGCCACGGCGTTGACCGTGATATTGCGGCTGGCGACCTCGGCGGCCAGGCTCTTGGTCATGCCGACCAGGCCCGCCTTGGCGGCGGCATAATTGCCCTGCCCCGGATTGCCGGTGGCGCCCACGATGCTGGTGATCTGGATGATGCGGCCCCAGCGCCTCTTCATCATGCCGCGCAGCACCGCCCGCGACAGGCGGAAGGGCGCGGTGAGGTTGACGGCCAGCACCTGCTCCCACTCCTCGTCCTTCATCCGCATGAACAGATTGTCCCGGGTGATGCCGGCATTGTTCACCAGGATATCCAGGCCCGCCCCCGCCGCGTCCTCGGCGGCCTTGGGCAGCGCCTCGACACTGGCGGTATCGGACAGGTTGGAGATCACCGTGAAGGCGCGCCCGCCGGACACCGAGTCCAGTTCCGCCTTCGCCGCATCCAGCGCGTCCTGGCGGGTGCCCGACAGCACCACGCGGGCGCCCTGGCCGTGCAGCGCCTTGGCGATGGCCCCGCCGATACCGCCGGAAGCGCCCGTAACAAGTGCCGTCTTGCCTGTGAGATCGAACATGGGCGCTTCCTATTTATTTTTGGTCGCACGGGCGACGGCTCGCCTGCCCGATGCTCCGGGCCCCCGTAACAAGTGCCGTCTTACCTGTGAGATCGAACATCAGAGAGACTTTCCAAAAGCTTCCAGATCCGCCGGGCTTTCCAGCGAGATCGTGGCCAGGTCTTTATCGATGCGTTTGACCATGCCGGTCAGAACCTTGCCGCCGAACTCCACCGTCGTATCCACCTCCAGCGCGCGCAGGGCGGCGATGCTTTCGCGCCAGCGCACCCGGCCCATCACCTGCTCCACCAGAAGGCGGCGCACGCTTTCCGGATCGGCGGCGGGCGCGGCGGTGACATTGGCCAGCACCGGCACGGCCAGCGGACGGATGGCGACCTTGGCCAGTTCCTCGGCCATGCGTTCGGCGGCGGGCCGCATCAGCGGCGAATGAAAGGGCGCGGAGACCGGCAGCGGCAGCGCCCGCTTGATGCCTTTTGCCTTGGCGATCTCGCCGGCACGGGCCAGCGCGTCCAGCGTGCCGGAAATCACCACCTGGCCGGGCGCATTGTCGTTGGCGACGACGCAGACCCCGCCATCGGCGGCGGCCTCCCGGGCGACCTCCTCGGCCTGCGCGAACTCCGCCCCGATCAGGGCGGTCATGCCGCCCTGGCCCACCGGCACCGCCGACTGCATCGCGGTGCCGCGTATCTTCAGCAGGCGCGCGGTCTCGGCCAGGGTGAAGGCCCCGTCGGCGCACAGCGCGCTGTATTCGCCCAGGCTGTGACCGGCGACGAAGCGGGCATGGCGCGCCACCTCCAGGCCCATCTCCTTTTCCAGAACCCGCACCACCGCCAGGGAGGCGGCCATGATGGCGGGCTGGGCGTTCTCGGTCAGGGTGAGATCGGCTTCCGGGCCTTCCCACATCAGCCGCGACAGCTTCTGCGAAAGCGCGTCATCCACTTCCTGGAACACGTCGCGGGCGGGCGCGAAGGCATCCGCCAGCGCCTTGCCCATGCCGATGGCCTGGCTGCCCTGGCCGGGGAAAATGAAGATGCGAGTCATCATGCCTCTCTGACCGGCAGACAAATCAACTGGACCTCATGGAGTCAAGCTGGGGGCTTTCCGGCTTGAACGCCTCGATGTTGCAACTGATCGCCACGCCCCGGAAGCGCAGGCTGCTGGCGTCGTCGAATTCGCCGAACGCCGCCACCCGGCGGATACCGCCGAACCCGGCCTGGGCGATGAAGCCACCCAGAAAGGCATAGTTCAGCCCCGACAGATGCACGTCATAAGCGTCCACCCGTCCGCCGAACAGCATCCGCATGATCAGGAATTTGTCCTCCGCCGCCGCTTCGGGATGGATGAACAGGCGGCAGAGAATGTCCATGTCCGGCACCGACACCCGCAGCCGTCCGCCCGGCGCCAGCACGCGGTGAAAGCCCTTCAAGGTGTCCTGAAGTTCGCCGTTATAGCCCAGATGCTCCAGCACATGGGCGGCGTAGATTTCCGCGCAGCTGCCGTCGGCCAGAAAAGCCAGATCGCGGCAGTCGCCGACATGATCCACATGCGGCCTGGGCACCGCGTCCAGGATGGTCCATCCCGCACGAGGTTCCTTGCCGCCGACATGCAGCCGGATGCCGCTCACGCCCCGCGTGCCTCCTCACTTCGTCCGAAGAACGCGTGGCCGATCCATGCCACCGACACGCCCGCCACCACCAGCATCCCCGCCAGCAGCGCCATGCCCAGGGTGAAGTCGCCCGTGGTCTGCCGCGCCCAGCCCATCACGGTGGGACCGAAGAAACCGCCCAGGTTGGAAAAGCTGTTGATCAGCGCCAGACCCGCCGCCGCCGCCGTGCCGCGCAACAAGGCGGTGGGCAGGGTCCAGAACACCGCCAGCGCCGCATAGATGCCGGACATGGCCAGGCAGAGGCAGGCGATGGTGATGGTCGCGTCATCCGTCATCACAGCGCCCACCACGCCGGCCGCCCCCGCCAGCGCCGCGCCCGCCACATGCCAGGCGCGCTCGCCCCGCCGGTCGCTGGACAGGCCCAGCAGCACCATCGCCAGCATCGCCAGCAGATAGGGCAGCGCCACCAGGAATCCGGTCTGCAAATGGGAAAAGCCCATCGCGCTGATCATCTGCGGCATCCAAAGGCCCACGCCGTACAGCGCGATCACGATGGAGAAATCCGGGATCATCAGCAACCAGATGCGCTTGTCGAACAGCATCTCCTTGAAGCCGTGCAGCGCGCCGGGCGGCTCGGCCGCCAGCCGCTGGGCCACCACCGCTTTCTCGCGCGCCGTCAGCCATCTGGCCTTGGCCGGACTGTCGGGCAGCAGCCACAACAAGGCGATTCCCAGGATCACCGAGGGCACGCCCTCCAGCAGCAGCATCCATTGCCAGCCCTTCAGACCCAGGCCCGTCATGTCCAG
>CALDFO010000127.1 GCA_937942205.1 uncultured Alphaproteobacteria bacterium | reverse complement strand
GACGACGGGCGGACCATCACCCTGGCCGCCCTCAAGGGCACGCCGGTCGTGGTCTATTTCTATCCCAAGGACGACACTTCCGGCTGCACCAAGGAGGCGCTGGCCTTTTCGGCGGCGCTGCCCAAATTCGCGCGGGCGGGCGTGACGGTCATCGGCGTCTCCAAGGACAGCCTGGAATCTCACGCCAAATTCCGCGGCAAGCACAAGTTGAAGGTGACCCTGGGATCGGACGCCGAGCTCAAGATGGCGCAAGACTGGGGCGTGTGGGGCGAAAAGACCCTCTATGGCCGCAAGTATATGGGCATGGAGCGCGCCACCTTTCTGGTCAACGCCAAGGGCGTCATTGTCCAGGCCTGGCGCAAGGTTAAAGTTCCCGGCCATGTCGAGGCGGTGCTGGAGGCGGCAAAATCCCTATGAAACGCCCGCATTCTCGCAAGCCCCTTGGGCCGCGGTTAACCTCGCGCTCGTTTTTCTGGCACAAACGCTTGATCGCGCCGGGCGCGGCGGGTGAAATGCCGCCCGGTGGCGGTACGGGCGCGCAGAACGCTCCCCAAAAGAGTTCCGAGATGAAGGCGGCGACGTTTCTCGAGCGCGTCTGGGCGTGGGTTCATGAGACTTTCCCGGAACGTCAGATTTATATCCGCAGCGACGGCCGGGTGCAGTTCTTCACCTTCGGGCCTTCGCTGCAGGCGACGCTGGCCGGACTGACCCTGATCTTCCTGGGCTGGGTGGCGTTCGCCACCGTCAATGTGATCTTCAAGGACCGCATCATCGCCGCCAAGGACCATCGCTATCAGCAGATGCAGCAGGCCTATGAAAGCCGCGTCGCCGACCTGCAGATTTCCTATGACGAACTGAACGGCGCGCTGGTGGGGGCCGAGGACCGTTTCAAAGCGACCGCCGATGCGTTGCAGGCCAAGCAGAACGCCATCGCCGGATTCCTGGGCCGCGCCACCGCCGCCCAGGCGGCCGTCGGCATCCGGGGCGCGGGCCCGGCGCCTGCGCCGCTGCCGCCGCTGGCCATGCTGCCCGCCGGGGCGCAGGGCGGTTCGATGGATGTGGTGTCGCCTCAGGCGTCCGCCGACAGTTTCGACGCCGAGGGCGGTTTCTCCAGCCTCACCATGATGCCCGAGCCCGCCGCGCCGCAGCCGCGCACCGGCAGGCCGGTCAAGGCCAGCTTCCTCGACACCGCCACGCAGAAAGTCGCCGCGCTGTTCCAGGCGGTGGGCGCGCGCCTGCATATGGGCGTCACCGCGCCGGCGGGAACCTCCGCCGCCTATGCCCAGCATCCCGCCCTGCGCGCCTTAACCCAACAGACCGAGCGCGTGGCCGCGATCGGCCGCAACGACGTGCAGCTGATGGCCCAGACCGAAAAGGCGCTGGGCATGGGCGTGACCAATCTGCGCGGCGTGATGCGCCGCACCGGCATCAATCCCGACAGCTTCGCGCGCAAGATCAGCGCGCGCGAAGGCATCGGCGGCCCGGAAATCCCGCTGGATCAGGTCCGCCTGGAAGGCATTTCCGACCCCCATTTCACCCGCGCCTATCTGGGCGCGGCCGCCGTGCTGGAACAGTTGAACGGTCTTTCCACCGCCCTCAGCCATGTGCCGCTGTCCCTGCCGGTGAGCGCCGCCAGCTTCGACAAATCCAGCGGCTTCGGCGCGCGGGTGGACCCCTTCACCGGGCGCTATGCCTTCCATCCGGGCATCGATTTCGCCGGCCCCTGGGGTTCGCGCGTGCAGGCCACCGCGCCGGGCAAGGTGGTGTTCGCGGGCTATCGCGGCGGCTATGGCAACATGGTGGAGATCGACCACGGCCTGGGCCTGCACACCCGCTATGGCCATCTGTCGTCCATCCATGTGCGGGCGGGCGCGGCGGTGGCCAAGGGCATGGCGGTGGGCCGCGTCGGCAATACCGGCCGCAGCACCGGCCCGCATGTGCATTACGAAATCTGGTACGACAATGTCGTGAAAAACCCCAACAACTTCATTGAGGCCGGCCGCCATGTTCTCCAGAAGCAAGGATAACCCCCCCGCCGCGCAACCCGTGGCGGCGCCCGCCGCGCTCAAGCGCGCTGTGCGCAACGCCGCGCCCTCGCTCATCAGTGCCGACATGGTGATCAACGGCACCCTGGTCTCCAGCGGCGATATCCAGATCGACGGCCGCGTCGAGGGCGATGTCCGCAGCATGGGACTGGTGATCGGCGACAAGGCCGAAATCCGCGGCGAAATCCTGGCCGAGGATGCGACGGTGCGCGGCAAGGTGATCGGCCGCATCCGGGCCCGCAAGGTGCTGCTGGCCGCCACCAGCCATGTCGAGGGCGACATCCTGCACGAGGCGTTCGCGGTGGAATCCGGGGCGTTCTTCGAGGGCAACTGCCGCCACAGCGACAATCCCCTGGGCGAGGACCGCCCCGCCCCCGCCGCGCCGATGACCGGCCCGGAACCGGAACGTCCAGAACCGGAACGTCCGGCCGCGCCCGCCGCCAGCTTCGCGCCGCTGGGCACCGCCACCACCTGAGCGTTGGCGGTCACGCCAGGCCTTCGATCGCGTCGCCCGCAGCAGCGGCGCGCGACCATAAGAAGATGGCCTACTCGATATCTTCGATCATTTCGCGCGGCTTGCCGCCCACTTCCTGGGCCAGGGCGGCGGCCATGAAGGCATCCAGGTCGCCGTCCAGCACGTCCGACGGCGTGCGGCTTTCCACCCCGGTCCGCAGATCCTTCACCAGCTGATAGGGCTGCAGCACATAGGAGCGGATCTGGTGGCCCCAGCCGATCTCCTTCTTCTCGCCCACAAAGGCGCCGGTCTCGGCCTTCTTCTTTTCCAGCTCGATCTCATAGAGCCGGGACTTGAGCATGTCCCAGCAGATGGCGCGGTTCTGGTGCTGCGAGCGCTCGCTCTGGCTGGCCACCGCGATGCCGGTGGGCAGATGGGTGATGCGCACCGCGCTTTCGGTCTTGTTGACGTGCTGGCCGCCCGCGCCGCTGGCGCGATAGACGTCGATGCGGACATCCTTTTCGGGAATGTCGATCTCGATCGACTGGTCGATCACCGGATAGACGGTGACCGAGGAAAAGCTGGTGTGCCGCCGCGCATTGGAATCGAAGGGCGAGATGCGGACCAGCCGGTGCACGCCCGCCTCGGTCTTGAGCCAGCCATAGGCGTTGTCGCCCTTGACCATCAGGGTGGTGGACTTGATGCCCGCGCCGTCGCCTTCGCTTTCCTCGATCAGCTGGAGCTTGTAGTCGTGGCGCTCGGCCCAGCGGGTATACATCCGCAGCAACATCGAGGCCCAGTCCTGGCTCTCGGTGCCGCCCGCGCCGGCATGGATTTCGATATAGCAGTCGTTGCCGTCGGCCTCGCCCGACAGCATGGATTCCAGCCGCATCTGCTCGGCCCGCGCCTGCAGGGCCAGCAGCGCATTCTCCGCGTCGGTGACCATGGCGGCGTCGTTCTCGCCCTCGGCCATCTCGATCAGGGCGACGGCGTCGTCCAGCTCGTTGCCGATCCGGGTGACGGAGGACAGCGACGAGTCCAGCTTCTGGCGCTCGCGCATCAGCTTCTGGGCCACCTGCGGGTCGTTCCACAGCGCGGGGTCTTCGGCCTTGGCGTTCAGTTCGTCCAGACGGCGGTTTGCGACATCCCAGTCAAAGATGCCTCCTCAGCAGGGCGAGGGCCTGCTGGATTTCGTCGGCGGCGCGGGAAATTTCGGGACGCATGGCGGGTGCTTACGGCAGCGGCTTAATAAAGTCCACCGGTACCCGCCCCCACCGAGGCGGGCGGCGGCGATCCCGGCGCGGGCGCGGCCATGTCTGGCGGCGGCATCCCGCCATCCATCATGCCCGGCATCGGGGCGTTGTCCTCACCCGGCGCGGTGCCCGCCTTGAAGGCTTCCATGATCGCGCCGCGCGTGCCCGGCGCCACCGGC
>CALDFO010000126.1 GCA_937942205.1 uncultured Alphaproteobacteria bacterium | reverse complement strand
GCAGGCCGCACGGCAACGCCGGGCGGCCGTCAGCGTTAGGCCGCGCGACCAAAAACAGAATGACGGCGCGACTTATTTTTCCGTTTCGGGCGCAAAATTCAGGGCGCAACCAGAAAGCGTCGGGCAGCCGAGCGCAGCGGAGAGCGCCGGCCCAGCAGGCCGCACGGCAACGCCGGGCGGCCGTCAGCGTTAGGCCGCGCGATCAAAAAGAGCGCCGGCCCAGCAGGCCGCACGGCAACGCCGGGCGGCCGTCAGCGTTAGGCCGCGCGACCAAAAAGAGCGTCCGCCCAGCAGGCCGCACGGCAACGCCGGGCGGCCGTCAGCGTTAGGCCGCGCGACCAGAAAAACAGAACGGCTGCGCTGTTTACCCTTCAGCTTCAGGCGTAAAGTCTAAGGCGCAGCCATTCGTGCAATAACGCAGGCCGGTCGGGGCCGGGCCGTCGGGGAAGACATGACCCAGATGGCCGCCGCATTTGGCGCAATGAAACTCGGTGCGGATCACGCCATGGCTGGTGTCGGTGGAGGTTTCCACCGCGCCGGGCAGGGTGTCGAAAAAGCTGGGCCAGCCGGTGCCGCTGTCGAATTTGGCCGAGGCGTCGAACAGTTCGGCGCCGCATCCGGCGCACTGGAACTCGCCGGGCCGCTTTTCATGATTGAGAGGGCTGGAGCCGGGGCGTTCGGTTCCATGCTCGCGCAGAACGCGGTGCTGTTCGGGTGTGAGCGGGCGGCTGGTCATGCGCGATTCCTTTCTTTCCGTACCGGGTCTTTTCGTACCGGGTCTTTTCGTACCGGGGGCCTGCTCGTCGCGGGCCTGTGATGGCAGCCGTTACGGGTTGGTCGCCACCACCATCTCCAACATGCCGGACAGACGCCCGGTATTGCCGGTCGCAAACCGCGCGTCATACAGGACGTCGTCCAGCTTCCAGCCTTGCGGGGTGCTGACCAGAACCAGGATATCGTCCCAGGTGACCGGTTTTTCAACCTTGGCGCCCGGCGAAGCCGCAGGCGCATGGGTCAGCGTGGCGCGGCAGTGCGCGACCTTGGCGTCGCCGGTGCAGTTTGCCACCGTCCAGGCGGTGGCTCCCTCGAACAGCGAGGTGAAGATGTCGCCCTGCAGCACCGGCGGCACCGCGTTCTTCACTTTTGCCGTCAGCCGCGCCTGCGCCGCGGCGGCCTGCGCGATCTGGGTATTGAGGCGGGGCGACAGCAGCGGAGCATAGCGCACCCGCTGGGTGGCGTCGGGCACGCCGCCGCCCATCAGATGGGTGGGACCATAGACGGCATAAAACGCATTGGCCGCCGCCGCCGGGCTGTCCGCCGCGATGTCCGCACGGGCGGCGCACGGCGCGGCCAGCAGCAGCGCCGCCAGAAGAACGCGGCGGATCACTTCTTCAGGCTGTCGCGGATTTCGCGCAGCAGCAGGACATCCTCCGGCGTGGCCGCCACTTCGGCGGGCGCGGGCACCGACAGCTTGTTGATCTGGCGGATCAGCATGAACAGGGCGAAGGCCACGATCAGGAAATTGATGCAGGCATTGACGAACAGGCCGTAATTGATGGTGACGGCCTTGGCCGCCTTGGCGGCGGCCAGGGTGTCGGCATGTTCACCCTTGAGCACCCAGAAGAAGTTGGAGAAATCCACCCCGCCCAGCGCCAGGCCGATCGGCGGCATGATGATGTCGTTGACCAGCGAATTGACGATGCCGGTGAAGGACGCGCCGATGATCACACCGACCGCCAGGTCCAGCACGTTGCCGCGCATGGCGAATTTCTTGAATTCCTCGATCATGGACATTGCGGACTCGATCCCTTGTGACAAGGACCGCAGGCTAATCGCGGCGGCGCGGAATGGCGAGATAGATAATGGCCAAACCCATCCCGGCGACCGCGCCCAGCATGTTGGCGAACTGGTCCAGCCATTCGCCGTCACGGCCTACATATAATTGCAGCAGCTCCAGCGCCCCGCCCAGCGCCGACACGCCGACAAAGACCCAGACCAGCGACCGCCGCAGCCCCCAGCCCAGGGTGGCCAGCAGCGCCAGCCCGAAATAGGCGGTGAAATGGAGCCCCTTGTCCCAGACGCCATTCTCGATGCCCCCCGGATCGGGGCGCAGTTCGCCCCACGCCACCACCGCCAAAGCGGGCAGGAACAGCCAGGCCCCCGCCCGGCGGACCCAGGGCAGGAAAATTCCATGGAAAAACACGCGAGACGGATGCATGAGGCTGCTTATCCCAATCCGGCGGAGCGGGACAGAGCGCCGGCGGGGCGATTTTATCATGAAAATTCAATGGCTTGTCTATGCCGCCGGATCTTTCCGGCAAGTCCTTGTTTTGGAATAGAATTCTCCGCGCCCGGCCTGGCTTTCGCGTTCCGCCGGGCAGCCCTTGCTTTCGGGGCCATATTCCTTTTAAACGCCCGCTCTTTCGGGCCGCCCGGCTGGACATGCCGTGGCGACCCTTAATGCGACCGGAGCCGATCGGCTCCCAAGAGGACCCCAGGCCGCAAGGCCCGGGAGAAAGCAAAATGTCCAAGCTGAAGACCAAGTCAGGCGCCAAAAAGCGCTTCAAATTCACTGCGACCGGCAAGCTCAAGAAAGGCCAGGCGGGCAAGCGCCACGGCATGATCAAGCGCAGCAACGAGCAGATCCGCAACCTGCGCGGCACCTCCGTTGCCTCCGAATCCGAAGTCCGGCGCGTGAAGCGCTGGATGCCCTACGCCTAAGGAGCGCCCAGATGAGCCGTTCACCCCGCGCCGTTCCCTCCCACGCCCGCCGCAAGAAGGTCTTCAAGCAGACCAAGGGTATGCGTGGCCGCCGCAAGAACAACATCACCACGGCCAATGCCGCCGCCGACAAGTCGCTGCAGCACAACTATATCGGCCGCAAGGAAAAGAAGCGCAATTTCCGCGCCTTGTGGATCCAGCGCATCAACGCCGCCGTGCGCGAGCATGGCCTCACCTACAGCCGATTTATCGCCGGGCTCGCCAAGGCCCAGATCGACATCGACCGCAAGGTGCTGTCCGACCTGGCCATCCACGAGCCCACCGCGTTCAAGGCTCTGGTGGAACAGGCGAAGGCCTAAGCGCATAAAGCCATCGGAGCGAATCGGCGGGCCCGCCGATAGTTTCTCTTCGAGGTTTTCATGACCGACATCACCGCCCTTCAGTCCGAAATCCTGGCGCAGGTCGCCGCCAGCGCCGATGAAACCGCGCTGGAGGCGGTGCGCGTCGCCACGCTGGGCAAGAAGGGCTCCGTCTCGGCCTTGCTGGCGACGATGGGCAAACTGTCGCCCGACGAGCGCAAGGTGCAGGGCCCGCTGTTCAACGGGCTGCGCGACACCGTCACCAATGCCATCGCCGCCCGCAAGGCGGCGCTGGCCGACGCGGCGCTGGATGCGCGGCTGGCGGGCGAGACGCTGGACGTCACCCTGCCTCCCCGCGGCGAGGACAGC
>CALDFO010000125.1 GCA_937942205.1 uncultured Alphaproteobacteria bacterium | reverse complement strand
CAGCAGGCCCGGCAGCGCCCCCACCATGGTCAGCACCGAATAGCGCCCGCCCACGCCCAGCGGATGATCCAGCCGCGCCGCGCCGATGCTGTCGGCGAAGCCGGCCAGCGGGCTGGCATGGGGCTCGGTGATGATGGTGAAATGCTTTTTCAGCGTCTTGACGCCCGCCTTTTCCAGCGCGTCGGCCGCCGTCAGCACCTGCATCAGGGTTTCCGCCGTACCGCCCGACTTGGAGATGGCGATGAAGTGGGTTTTCTTCAGGTCGAAACGCTTGAGCGCCGCCGCCCAGGAAAAGGGATCGGGATTGTCGTGGAATTCCACCACGGGCTTGCCCGCCTTGCGCAGCGCCGTCAGCGCCTGGCCGCCCAGCGACGAGCCGCCGATGCCCAGCACCGCCACGGTGGCGAAGCCCTTGAGCGCGGCGGCCTGCCGGGCGGCGGCGCGCAGGTCGTCGGCGCGCGACGGCACGCCCAGCAGTTCCAGCCCGCCCGTGCGCTTCTGGTCCCGCAGCCAGTCCAGCGCGGCGGCGGCCGCCGCCAGCGAACGGTCATAGGCGGCTTTGGGCGGCGCGCCCGTGCCGGACAGCGCCAGATCGAGGGAAACGGTGAAAGGGGCGGTCGTCATGGGGACTCACTCTCGCAAGGGGCTCGCAGGGGGATATACGATACCACCCCAAAGCCGGACCTCCAGCAACCGACGGAATTGCGCCTGACTCAGGGATTGGGACGCTGCATCTGCCCCGGCGTGGTGGTCAGCGGCTTGTCCACCGGCTTTTGCGCCGGCTGGGTCGCCGGGGGCCGGGTGGGCGACGGCGGCGGATTGGGTTCCGGCGGCGCGGGCGGGCGGGGCCGCTGCGGCGCGGGCTTGCCGTCGGACGGGGTTCCGGCGATGACCACCGTCAACCGCGCCGGATCGTAGAGCCGCCGCGCCACCCGGCGCACATCCTCCAGCGTCACCGCCTGGATCAGCGCGTTGCGCCGCGTGACATAGCCGATATCCAGATTCTGCCGCTGGAAGACCCCCAGCTGCGCCGCCGTGCCGTTGTTGGAGGCGAAAGCCAGCGGGAAGGAGCCGGTGAGATAGGTCTTGGCGTCGTCCAGTTCGGCCTGGGTGGGACCGTCCTTGGCGAAGGCCGCCATGGTGTCCTTCACCACCTGCACCGTCTGGCGCACGGCATTGGCGCGGGTGGCGACATTGCCCACCATCACGGCCGCCTTGTCATAGGCGGTGAGCTGGGTGGAGATGCCATAGGTCAGGCCGCGCTTGGCCCGCACCTCGTTGGTCAGGCGCGAGGAAAATCCGCCGCCGCCCAGGATATAGTTGGCGACATAGCCGGGAATGAAATCGGGATCGGCGCGCATGATGCCCGGCAGGCCGAAGGTGGCGGTGGGCTGCGGCACATCCATCGCCACAATCTGCACGCCCGGCTTGCCCAGCCGCCCGATATTGGGCACCGGCGGCACCGCCTTGTTGGGCACCGGCAGGAAGGTCTTGCCCAGCAGCGCCTGCGCCTCCTTGAGGGTGATGTCGCCCGCCACCGCCGCCTTCAGACCGTGCGTCACCCAATGCGACTTGGCGAAGGCGCGCAGGTCGGCGGCGGTGATCGCCTTGATGCTGGCGATGCTGCCGGTGGTGGGATGGGCATAAGGATGCGCCCCGAAAAAGACTCCGGCAAAGGCGCGGGCGGCGACGCGCGGCGGCTCGGCCTGGTCCTGCTCCAGCGACTGGACGATCTGGGTGCGGACCCGCGTCATCGCCTCGGCGTCGAAACGCGGATGCAGCAGCGCCATCTGCAGCAGGCGCATCGCCTCGGGCACATGCTCCTTCAGGCTGGAGACGGAGATGACCAGATGATCGCGCTCGGCGCGGGCCGACAGGTTGATGGCGCGGCCCGCCAGCGCTTCCTTGAACGCCTTGGAATCCAGCTTGCCCGCGCCCTCGTCCAGCATGGCCCCGGCAAAGGCCGCCAGTCCCGCCTTGCCCGCCGGGTCATAAGCGGACCCCGCCGGCAGCGAGATGTTGAACGACACCATCGGCAGGGTGTGGTCCTCGGCCAGCCAGAC
>CALDFO010000124.1 GCA_937942205.1 uncultured Alphaproteobacteria bacterium | reverse complement strand
CCGTGGTGCTCGGCGTTCGGCTGGCTTGGCCGCCAGCCTCACCCTGCGCGCCACGGCGTTGCTGCGGCCACCTCCCCTTTTATGCGCTTCGCGCAAAAGGGGAGGATGGTCTCTGGAATTCCTTTCCTTGCCATTCCCGCGCCCCTTGTCATTCCCGCGCCCCTTGTCATTCCCGCGAAAGCGGGAATCCAACTTGTTCTTCACACGATAAAGTTGGATCCCGGCGCGCGTGGCTGATGCCGCTTGGCCGGGATGACAGCCGGGTTGAGGGCGCGCTAAACCCCCGCCTTCTTCGCCGGGACTTCGCCGATCGCGGCCCAGTCCTTGTCCTGCCAGCCCCATTGCACCGCCTGGTCGTAATTGGTCTTGAGCAGTTCGGCGGTGGGCAGGGTCATGTCCAGTCCCTGCGCGGCGCTGCGCGCCAGGTTCACATCCTTCAGGCCCAGGGTCAGCGCGAAGCCCGCCGGTTCATAGGCGCGGTTCAGGATCATGGCGCCGTAAGCCTTGAACACCGCGCCGGTGAACAGCCGCCCGCCCAGCACGTCATGGAACAGCGCCGGATCGACGCCGCCCTTGCGCAGCAGCGCGAAGGCTTCGCCCGTCGCCTGCAATTCGCTGGCGATCATGAAATTGCCCGCGATCTTGAACAGATTGGCCTTTTCGGCTTCCGCGCCCACCGGCACGGTGCGGCTGCCGATGACATCGAACACCGGCTGCATCTTTGTGATGTCGGCGGCCTCACCGCCCGCCACCAGCACCAGCGCCGCCGCTTCCGCCATCTCGGGCCGCCCGAACACCGGCGCGGAGATGTAGCCCAGCCCCGCCGTCTTGTGCGCGGCCTGCAGTTCGCGGGCGAATTCCACCGAGATGGTCGCCAGGTTCACATGGATCAGCCCCTTGGCCGCCTTGGCCAGCAGCGGACCGGCCAGGCCAACCTCGCGCATCACCGCATCGTTGGAGAGCATCGAAAAGGCCGCATCGCCCTGCAGCGCGTCTTCGGGCGTCTTGGCCGCGCTTGCGCCCTTGGTCACCAGCGCCTGCACCGGCGCGTCCGAACGGTTCCATACCGTCACCTGGTGCCCCGCCTTGAGCAGGTTCGACGCCACGTGATGGCCCATGCGGCCCAGGCCGATAAATCCGATCTTCATCCTGCAATCCTTTGTCTGTGCGGAAGCGGAGGGTGACCATCGGCGCGCCGATGTCCAGAGCCGCGAGAGCTCGCGAATCAGCTTGCGGTTGCAGACGGGGTGGCGTCCGTAACGCCATGCGCTACAACAGCTTCTGGTTGTACTGGCCGCCAAATCGTTAACGCCCTGTTTACGCCTGTCACCATAGGGTTACCGTGTTCCTTAATCGTTCCTCCAGACTCCAGCGCTGGGGCTCGAGAAGATGAACGACACAAGCCAAGCCCCTCATATTTCAGGGTTTTTGGTTTGACGGGACATTCTGTCCCATGGTATCCCATGCTGTCCCAAGGGTTTGCGCGACCCGCCTGGCACACGGCCGAGTTTCCGGCCCGCCCAGGCACCGGGGACAAGGGGGTTCTGGCAGATGACCGGGTTGGTCCAGCCGTTCATTTCGACGGTTCCGGGGTCGCTCGACAGCAAGGGGCGGGTCTGCATTCCCGCCACTTATCGCCACATCCTGTCCGCCCAGGCCCCGCAGGGCATACAGAGCACCGCCGGCCTCTACATCTGCCCCAGCTTCATCGACCCGGCGCTGGACGCCTTCGGCCAGACCTTGCTCGACGCCATCCATGCGCGTCTGGCGGCGCAGGATCCGTTCTTCTCCGTCGCCCATGACGACGAAGCCACCGCGCTGATCGCCCGCACCCAGTCACTGCCGGTGGACGAGAACGGCCGCGTGCGTCTTCCCGAGGCGCTGATCGAACATGCCGGGCTGAAGGACCGCATCGTCTTTGTCGGCAAGGCGCAGAAATTCCAGGTCTGGGACGCGCAGCGCTACGCCCCCATCGAGGCCGAGGCGCTGGCGCGCGTGAAAGCCCGCATGGAAAAGCTGCGCGGCGGGGACGCCCTGTGACCGGCGTCGCGCGCGGCCATCTTCCGGTCATGCTGAACGAAGTGCTGGAGATGCTGCAGCCGCGCGACGGCGGGCAGTATGTCGACGGCACCTTCGGCGGCGGCGGCTATTCCACCGCCATCCTCGAAGCCGCCGATTGCCGCGTGCTGGGCATCGACCGCGATCCCGCCGCCATCGCGCGCGGCCAGGCGCTGGTGGAGCGTTTCGGCGGCCGCCTGACCCTGGTGCAGGGCGAGTTTTCGCAAATGGATCAGTTCACGGATTCCGATGCCGGAGCTGTTGATGGCATCGTGCTGGATCTGGGCGTGTCGTCCTTCCAGTTCGACCAGCCGGAGCGCGGATTTTCCTTCCGCGAGGACGGGCCGCTGGATATGCGCATGAGCCTTGCGGGGATGAGCGCCGCCGATTTCGTCAACAGCGCCGGCCACAGCGAGCTGGCCTCGGTGATCGCCCGCTTCGGCGAGGAAAAGAACGCCCGCCGCATCGCCACCGCCATCATCGCCGGACGCCCCGTCACCGGCACCGCCCAGCTGGCGCGCATCGTGTCCGAGGCGCAGGGCCCCGCCGCGCTGCGCCATGCCATCCATCCGGCGACCCGCACCTTCCAGGCGCTGCGCATCCATGTGAATGACGAGTTGGGCGAGTTGGAGCGCGGCCTGGACGCGGCGCAGGCCGTCCTGCGGCCCCAGGGTCGCCTGGTGGTGGTGTCGTTCCACAGCCTGGAAGACCGCATCGTCAAGCAGTTCCTCAGCCGCCGCAGCACCACCGCTCCGCGCGGTTCGCGCCATGCGCCGTCATCCGATACGGGCGCCGCGCCCGATCGGGGCGCCGCCTTTCGGCTTCTCACCACCCGCCCGCGCGTTCCGTCGGCGGAGGAAATCGCCGCCAATCCCCGCTCCCGGTCCGCCAAGCTGCGCGCCGGGTTGCGGTTGGCGGCTTAGGAGGCGGCATGGTTCGAGTCCTGAACTTCTTCTGCGTGGCGCTGATGGGTCTTTCGATCCTGGGTCTCTATCATGTCTCCGAAAAGACCCGCGTGACCCAGGTCGAACTGGCCCGGGTCGAGCGCCAGATCGCCCAGGAACGCACCAATCTCAGCGTGCTGGAAACCGAATGGCAGCATGTCGCCTCGCCCGAGCGTATCCAGCGCCTGGCGGTCGCCCGGCTGGGCATGGCCGACAATGCCTCGGTCCAGCTGGCCTCCTTCGATATGCTGCCGCGCCGCGGTGCCGGTGAGGATTCCGCGCCGCTGAACAACGCGCCGATCCGCAACGCCAGTGTGCAGGTGCCGGGCCATGCCCAGCCTGCCGCTCCGGAAGCCGCCCAGGCGGCCACGCCGGTCGCCCATACCAGCATTTCCGATCTGATCACCGATTCCGGCATGTGAGGACATGAACGAAGGCCCAACCGTCTTTCAGCGCCGTATCGTCATCGGGGCCGGACTCTGCGTTCTGGCCTTCGCGCTGGTGGGAATGCGTCTGGTCCATGTCACGCTGCTGCAGCCGCTGGACGGCAGCCGTCCCGCTTTGGCCATCGCCGCCCGCGCCGATCTCACCGACCGCAATGGCGAGCTTCTGGCGCGCGACCTGCCGGTCAAGGATCTCTATGCCCGCCCGCAGGTCTTCTGGGACAAGGACCAGGCGGC
>CALDFO010000123.1 GCA_937942205.1 uncultured Alphaproteobacteria bacterium | reverse complement strand
GATGACGGTGCTGGAGAATGTGCAGCTTGGCTTGGAGGCGCTGGGCCTGCCCCAGGGGGAAATCCGCCGCCGGGCGCTGGCCGCCATCGACCTGATCGGCCTGGACGGCTATGAGAGCGCCTATCCGCGCGAGCTGTCCGGCGGGATGCGCCAGCGCGTGGGCTTCGCCCGCGCCGTGGTGGTGCATCCCAACATCCTTTTGATGGACGAACCCTTCAGCGCCCTGGATGTGCTGACGGCGGAAAACCTGCGCACCGACCTGATCGAATTGTGGGGCCAGAAGCAGCTTCCCACCAAGGGCATCATCCTGGTGACCCACAATATCGAGGAAGCGGTGCTGATGTGCGACCGCGTCCTGCTGTTCTCGTCCAATCCCGGCCGGGTGGCGTCGGAAATCCGCATCGACCTGCCCCAGCCGCGCGACCGCACCAGCCCGGCCTTCGAGGAATATGTGGACCGCATCTATGTCGAGATGACCGCCCGGCGGGTGGAGCGGATGCGCCAGGTCCAGGCCCAGGGCGCCAGCATCGAGATGCCGCTGACTCATGTTTCGCCCAACCTGATCTCGGGCCTGATCGAGGCGCTGGCGGCGGCGCCCTATAACGGCAAGGCCGACCTGCCCGACGTGGCCTATGAGCAGGAACTGGAAGTGGACGAGTTGTTTCCGGTGGCCGAGGCGATACAGTTGCTGCGCCTGGCCGATGTCGAGGGCGGCGACATCAAGCTGACCCATATGGGCAAGCGGTTCGCGGATGGGGAGATGAACGAGCGCAAGGAAATCTTCTCCCGCGCGCTGATCGCCCAGGTGCCGCTGGCAGCGCATATCAAGAAGGTGCTGGACGAACGCGCCAGCCATTCGGCGCCCAAGACCCGCTTCCTGGACGAGCTGGAAGATCATATGGCCGAGGACACCGCCGAGGAGACGCTGAAGACGGTGGTGAGCTGGGCGCGCTTCGCCGAACTGTTCAGCTATGACGACGACGCCGCGCTGTTCAGCCTGGAAAATCCGACTTGATTTTCAACCCCTCCGTCCTTCGCACCTGATCGGTACTACGGCCACCTCCCCTTCCATGCGCGCTGGCGCGCGCGAAGGGGAGGGTCATGCGGATAGAGCCGTGCGGCGCATCACCGTGCGCGAGGGTGGCAGGATCACCCGCACCGTGGTGCCCCGGTGCAGCACGCTGTCGATCTCCAGAATCCCGTCATGGCATTCCACCAGCGACTTGACCAGCGCCAAGCCCAGGCCGGTGCCTTCGGTGTTGCGGGCGAAGGGTGAGGCGATCTGGCGGAAAGGTTCCAGCGCCACCGGCACCTGTTCCGGCGACATTCCAATGCCGGTATCGCGCACCTCGATCACGAAATCGCCGGCCTCGCCATGGCGGGCGTGCACCTGCACCGTGCCGCCGGGCGAAGTGAACTTGACGGCGTTGGAGCACAGATTCAGCAGCACCTGCTTGAAGCGCAGCCGGTCCACCAGAAGATTGGGCAGTCCTTGCGCCATCTCGCAGGACAGGCGCAGGCCGCCCTCCAGCGCCTTGCCGCGCGTCAGTTTCAGGCATTCGCCGATGATGTCGGACAGTGCGATCTCCTCGCAATGCAGTTCGAACTTGCCCGCCGCCGCTTTGGACAGGTCGAGAATGTCGTTGATCAGCGCCAGCAGGTGACGGCCCGCGCCATGCACATCGTTGGCATATTCCCGGTAACGGGCATGGCCCAGCGGCCCGAACAGTTCGTTGCCCAATATTTCCGAAAATCCGATAATGGCGTTCAGCGGCGTGCGAAGTTCGTGGCTCATCAGCGCCAGGAAATCGCTTTTGGCGCTGTTGGCGCTGGTCTCGGCGTTCAGGGCGCGGCACAACGCCTCTTCCCGCGCCTGCAGCAGGCGCACCTTGCCCTGAAGAAGCGCCTCGCCGGTGCCCACGCCCAGATAGCGGCCCCGCCGCGTCACCACGAAACATTCCACCAGCGCATCGGGATTTTCCACCAGCAGGGTCGCGCCCAGATCGGCGACCCGCACATCGGCATCCACCACCAGCGGCGCGCGATTGGCCAGTTTCAGCGCCGATTTGCGGCCGAACAACTCGGGCGCATATTGCCGGGCATAGCGGGCGAAGAAGATGAAGCGGTTGACCAGCCCCAGCACCGCGCCGCTGCGGCTGTCCAGCACCGCCACTGCGAGAACGGCGGGATTGGCGTTGAACCAGTCGAAAAGCTCGCCGCAGGTGGTGCGCTCGTCATGCGCCGGGGTGCGCGCCGCAAGCTGGCCCGCGGTCTGGTCGCCAGTGGCCTGGTTACCAGTGGTCTGGTTACCAGTGGTCTGGCTATCTGTGCTGGGGGACGTCATGCCCATATGCCCGTATGCTGCGTCGGGTACGCTAGGCATCGCGCCTATGTGGGCGGTTAAAAATGGCCCGCCAAACGGGTGGGTTTCGTGAAGTTATCGTGACGGGTAAACCATTGGTTTCACGCGCGACGCCGCCAGCCGGGCGCGGTCGCGAGCTTCCTCGATATCGGCGCCTCGCGCCAGCGCCACGCCCATGCGGCGCTTGGCGAAGCTTTCCGGCTTGCCGAACAGGCGCAGGTCGCTCTGCGACACCGCCAACGCCTCGGCCACGCCGTCGAACCGCATCGCGCCCGCATCAACACCGCCATAGATCACGGCGGAAGCGCCCGGCGATGCCAGCACCGTATCCACCGGCAGGCCCAGAATGGCGCGGGCATGGAGGGCGAATTCCGAAAGCCGCTGGCTGGCCAGCGTCACCAGCCCGGTATCGTGCGGACGGGGGCTGACCTCCGAGAACCAGACGTCATCGCCCTTGACGAACAATTCCACGCCGAAAATGCCCAATCCGTCCAGCGCGCCGGTGACGGCGGCGGCCATGTCGCGCGCCTTTCGCAGGGCGGCGGGGCGCACCGGCTGGGGCTGCCAGCTTTCGATGTAATCGCCATCCTTCTGCAGATGGCCGATGGGTTCGCAGAAATGGGTGCCGTCCGCCGCCCGCACCGTGAGCAGGGTGATCTCGAAGTCGAAGGACACTTCGCCTTCCAGGATCACCCGCGCCTCGCGCACCCGGCCCGCCGACAGCGCCTTGTCCCAGGCCGGGGCCACATCGGCGGCGGATTGCAGGCGCGACTGGCCCTTGCCCGAGGACGACATCACCGGCTTGACGAAGCTGGGATAGCCGATGCGGTCCGCCGCCGCCTGCAATTCCGCCAGCGAACCGGCAAAGGCATATGGCGAGACCGGCAGCTTCAATTCCTCCGCCGCCAGCACCCGGATGCGCTCACGGTTCATGGTGACATGGGCAGCGCGGGCGGAGGGAATGACGGTGCACAGGCCCGCTTTTTCGATCTCCACCAGTTCGGCGGTGGCCAGCGCCTCGATCTCCGGCACCAGCAGATGCGGCCTTTCCTTTTCCACCACAGCGCGCAGGGCGCGGGCGTCGGTCATATCGATCACATGGCTGCGATGGGCGACCTGCATGGCGGGGGCGTTGGCATAACGGTCCACTGCGATCACTTCCACGCCCAGACGCTGGAGTTCGATGGTGACTTCCTTGCCCAACTCGCCGGAGCCCAGCAGCATCACCTTGACGGCGGCGGGCGAGAGAGGCGTGCCCAGCGTCATCATGCGTCTCCATACAGGGCGTTGAAAGCCTCGATCTGCTTCTGCCGCTCGGGCTGGCCGTGGAACAGTTCTGCGTCGGCATGGAAGATCGCGGCGGGCAAAGCTTTCTCGATCCAGATCTCGCTGGCCGGCACGCCCCAGGACGGATCGTCGAGTGTGCCGATGGTCAGGGTGACGATGGGAAAGGATTGCGGCTCGTGCCACAGCCGGGTGCCACAGGCGGCGCAGCGCACCACATCGCTCTGACGGCCGCTGTCGGCGGTGCGGCGGTACTTCCGCACCGCGCCGGTATAGGAAAAGGCGTCGCGCGGCGCGGTCAGCACCAACAGATTGGTGCCGCCCGACAGCTTCTTGCAGGCGTCGCAATGGCAGGCGGTCAAGGTCTGCGGCCGGGCGTTCAGGCTGTAGCGCACCGCGCCGCACAGGCAGCCGCCGCTGTAGGGCGGGCTGGGGATGGGCGGTCGCGTGGTCATGGGCAGAACTCCAAAGGCGCCGCGCACCCTACAATAGAAGATGGGCAACAGAAAAACGGCGCGGACAGCTTTACGCCACCCGCGCCGCCTTGTTTCATCGCCTCACAGGCGCGCCGGATTTCGTGGCCTGAGCAGGAGCGCCGAGCGACGTGTACAAGACGTACACGAGCGATGGCGCGACGCACTCAGGACGCGAAAGACAAGCGCTTTAGTTCTTGGCGGTGTCCACCAGCTTGTTCTTGGCAATCCACGGCATCATGGCGCGGAGTTTCGCGCCCACATCCTCGATCTGGTGAGCGTCGCCCAGGGCGCGGGTGGCCTTGAACGAAGCCTGGCCGGCCTTGTTCTCCAAGACCCAGTCACGGGCGAACTTGCCCTGCTGGATGTCGGCCAGAACCTTCTTCATCTCGGCCTTGGTTTCGGGCGTGATGATGCGCGGGCCGGTGACATATTCGCCATACTCGGCGGTGTTGCTGATCGAATAGTTCATGTTGGCGATGCCGCCTTCATAGATCAGGTCCACGATCAGCTTCACTTCGTGCAGGCACTCGAAATAGGCCATTTCCGGGGCGTACCCGGCTTCCACCAGCGTCTCGAAACCGGCCCGGATCAGTTCGACCAGGCCGCCGCACAGGACCACCTGCTCGCCGAACAGGTCGGTTTCGCATTCTTCCTTGAAGCTGGTCTCGATGATGCCGGCGCGGCCGCCGCCGATGGCGCTAGCATAGGACAGGCCCAGGTCATGGGCGTTGCCGCTGGCGTCCTGATGAATGGCGATCAGCGAGGGCACGCCGCCGCCCTTGAGATATTCGCCGCGCACGGTATGGCCGGGGCCCTTGGGGGCGACCATCAGCACGTCCAGGTCCTTGCGGGCCTCGATCAGCTTGAAATGCACGTTGAAGCCGTGGGCGAACAGCAGCGCCGCGCCCTGCTTCATGTTGGCGTGCAGGTCGTCACGATAGATGTCGGCCTGCAGTTCGTCGGGGGTGGCCATCATCATCACATCGGCCACCTTGGCGGCCTCGGCGACGCCCATCACCGTGAAACCGGCGGCTTCGGCCTTCTTGGCGCTGGCGCCGGGGCGCACCGCGATGATGACATCCTTGACGCCGCTGTCGCGCATGTTCTGGGCATGGGCATGGCCCTGGCTGCCGAAACCGATGACCGCGACCTTCTTGTTCTTGATGAGGTTCAGATCGGCATCCCGATCATAGTACACGCGCATAAGACTTTCCCTTCTTCCTTCATTGTCATGGCCCGCTTCATGCGGGCCATCCAGTTTTACTTTTCAGCACTCAGCCCAACTGGATGACCCGGACAAGCCGGGTCATGACAGATGGGAATTGGTTTACATCGCCTCCGGGCCACGGCTGATCGCCGCCACCCCGGTACGGGAAACGTCCACCAGCCCCAGCGGGCGCATCAGCTCGATGAAACTGTCGATCTTGCTGGGGGCGCCGGTGATCTCGAAGACGAAACTGGAATGGGTGGTGTCCACCGGGCGGGCGCGAAAGGCATCGGCCATCCGCAGCGCCTCGACCCGCTTTTCGCCGGTGCCGGCCACCTTGATCAGCGCCATCTCGCGCTCGATGCCCGCCTTGGCCGCCGACCAGTTGGTGACGGCGTGGGTGGGCACCAGGCGGCGCAGCTGCGCCTCGATCTGCTCGATCACCTGGGGCGTGCCCGAGGTGACGATGGTGATGCGGCTGGTGCGGGCGGCGGCGTCCACCTCGGCCACCGTCAGGCTTTCGATATTGTAGCCGCGACCCGAGAACAGGCCGACCACCCGGGCCAGCACGCCCGCCTCATTGTCCACCAGCACGGTCAGGGTGTGGCGCTCCATGCCATCGCCATTGGCTTTCGTGCTCATCAGACAAGCATCTTTCCGGCGTCGCTGATCTCGCCGCCATCGTCGGGCGACAGCAGCATCTCGTTGTGCGGCGAGCCCGAGGGGATCATGGGATAGCAGTTCTCGGCCGGGTCCACCCGCACGTCGAACAGCACCGGGCGCCTGACCGCGATCATCTCGTTGATCTTGTCGTCCAGCTCGGCGGGCTTTTCGGCGCGCAGGCCGACACAGCCGAACGCCTCGGCCATCTTGACGAAATCGGGCAGCGCCTCGGAATAGGAATGCGAATAGCGCCCGCCATGCAGGATTTCCTGCCACTGGCGCACCATGCCCATATATTCGTTGTTCAGGATGAAGATCTTGATCGGCAGATTGTACTGAATCGCCGTGGACATTTCCTGCATCGTCATCTGGACCGAGGCTTCACCGGCAATGTCGATCACCAGCGCGTCGGGATGGGCGACCTGCACTCCCACCGCCGCCGGCAGGCCATAGCCCATCGTGCCCAGCCCGCCCGAGGTCATCCAGCGGCCCGGCTGCTCGAACTTGAAGCGCTGGGCCGCCCACATCTGATGCTGGCCCACCTCGGTGGTCACATAGACGTCGTCGCGGTGCCGGGTCAGTTCGTACAGCCGGTCGATGGCGTATTGCGGCTTGATGAGAACGTCGGAATTCTTGAAGGCCAGCGACTTCCTGGACCGCCACTGCTCGATCTGCCGCCACCAGGCGCTGATGTCCTGCGGCTTGTGCTTTTTGGCCTTCCAGACGCGCACCATCTCGCGCAGCGCCTTGGCGGCGTCGGCCACGATGGGCAGATCCACGCGCACGATCTTGTTGATCTGCGCCATGTCGATATCCAGATGGATCTTCTTGCTGCCCGGCGAGAAGGCATTGACGCGGCCGGTGACGCGGTCGTCGAACCGCGCCCCCAGGCAGATCATCAGGTCGCAATCATGCATGGCATGGTTGGCTTCCCAGGTGCCGTGCATCCCCAGCATTCCCAGCCATTCGGGCCGCGAGGCCGGGAAGGCGCCCAGGCCCATCAGGGTAGAAGTGATGGGAAAGCCCGTCAGGTCGACCAGTTCGCGCAGCAGTTTGCTGGCCTCGGGACCGGAATTGATCAGCCCGCCGCCGGTATAGAAGACCGGCCGCTGCGCCGCCGCCATCATCTCCACCGCCGCCGCGATCGCGCCCGCATCGGGATCGGTCTTGGGACGATAGGTGCGGTGATGGATCGCCTGCGGCCCGTGATAGGCGCCGGACTGGAACTGGATGTCCTTGGGAATGTCGACCACCACCGGGCCGGGACGGCCCTTGGTGGCGATCTCGAACGCCTCGTGCAGCACGCGGCTCAGGTCGCCGACATGCTTCACCAGCCAGTTGTGCTTGGTGCAGGGGCGGGTGATGCCCACCGTGTCGCATTCCTGGAAGCCGTCGGTGCCGATCAGGTGCGTCGGCACCTGGCCGGTCAGCACCACCAGCGGAATGGAATCCATCAGCGCGTCGGTCAGGCCGGTGACGGCGTTGGTCGCGCCGGGACCGGAGGTGACCAGCACCACGCCGGGCTTGCCGGTGGAACGGGCATAGCCCTCGGCGGCATGGACGGCACCCTGTTCGTGGCGCACCAGCACATGCTCGATGCCCTCGACCTTGAACAGCGCGTCATAGATGGGCAGCACCGCGCCGCCGGGATAGCCGAAGATGTGGGTGACGCCCTGATCCTTGAGGGCGCGGATGACCATCTGCGCGCCGGTCATGGTTTCGCCGGCGGCCATATCAATCGTCTGGGCCGCCCGCGTCGTATTCAACGTCTCGTCCTTGTCCATCGTACCCGTCCCTCGAAACCCAATGCTCGTAATCGCACCAAAGATAAAGGGGCGTTTCCGCCCCTTGTCCGCATGGCCGCCATGTCCGCCAACCGAAGCGTCAGCTTCGGGCGTCACGCGGCCGCATAAGTACGAGCAGTCTGTTCATGGCGCCGGACCCTAATCATGGTGCAATACGGCGTCAAGCAATTTCACGCTGAAATATTCTTATATTGGGTTATAATATTGCTCTGAGTTGGGTCATACCAGCTATAATGTGCCATCCGATGGCGGAACCACGTCATCTGGCGCTTGGCGAATTGCCGCGTGGCGGTGATCGCGGCCTCCAGCGCCGCCTCCCGTGTCAGAAGTCCCGCCGCCAGCTCCTGCAAGGGCCGCAATCCCAGCAGCTTGGCGGCGGGCAAGGCCGGGTCCAGGCCTACCAGCGCCCGCGCCTCGTCCAACCCGCCCTGATCCACCATGGCCGCGAACCGGGCGGCGATCTGCGCCCGCAACAGGGGTCGCGGCGGATCGAGCACAAAGGCGGCAATGCGGGCATCTTTGGGCAACACCGGCGCGGCGGGCGCGTCCTGCCAGTCCGCCAGCGGACGCCCGGTCGCCGCCAGCACCTCCCAGGCCCGCAGCACCCGCTGGGGATCGGTGGGGCGCAGACGGGCCGCCGTCACCGGATCGCGCGCCGCCAGCCGGTCATGCAGCGCCGCCACGCCGATCTCGTCCAGCAGAGCGCGGGCCGCGGCGCGCACATCGGGCGGGACCGGCGGAATGTCGGCCAGCCCGTCGGTCAGCGCCCCGAAATACATACCGGTGCCGCCCACAAAGACCGGTGTTCGCGCCAGCGCCCGAGCCTGCGCCAGCGCGGCAATGGCATCTTCGCGCCAGCGCCCGACCGAATACACCTGGCGCACCGGGACATGGCCATACAGCAGATGCGGCACACGCGCTTTGTCCCGGGCCGAAGGCTGCGCCGTCAGCACCGGCGCTTCGGCATAGACCTGCATGGAGTCGGCGTTGATGACGACGCCGCCGATCGCCTCCGCCAGTTCCAGCGCGGCGCGCGACTTGCCGCTCGCGGTGGGGCCTGCAATAAGGACCGCATCACCCGTCATCGGACGATGACCATAATTATCTTCATGCGGGCACCATGTTTGTTCTGAACGTCATCGGCAAGGGCGCCGATCCGGCGCTGTTCGGCGGGCTGGGCAGCGGCCCGGCGCGCATCCTGTCGCCGGGCCTGGCCTTCGACCTGCCGGTGACGGGGATCGCATCGCTGATCGCGGCGCGCGACATCGCCGCCGACCTTTTTCCTGAGGGGCCGCTAGACCTCAACCTGGTGAAGACCGAGCGCCGCCGCAAGAAACTGCTGGTGGCCGACATGGATTCCACCATCATCAATGTCGAATGCCTGGACGAACTGGCCGACATGGCGGGCCTCAAGCCGCAGATCGCCGCCATCACCGAACGCGCCATGCGCGGCGAGCTGGAATTCGAGGCGGCGCTGACGGAGCGGGTCGGGATGCTCAAGGGGCTCTCGCTGGACGCGCTGGAGCGCACCTATCTGGAGCGGGTTCGCCTCAATCCCGGCGCGACGTCTCTGCTGGCGACGATGCGGGCCAACGGCGCGCACACCATGCTGGTGTCCGGCGGCTTCGGCTATTTCACCAGCCGGGTGGCGCAGGCGGCGGGCTTTCATGTCGAACGCGGCAACACCCTGCTGGATGACGGCGCGGCGCTGACCGGCGAGGTCGCCCTGCCGATCCTGGGCCGCGAGGCCAAGCTGCAGGCGCTGGAAGACGGTGTGGCGGCGAACGGGCTGGACTTTGCCGACGCGCTGGCGGTGGGCGACGGCGCC
>CALDFO010000122.1 GCA_937942205.1 uncultured Alphaproteobacteria bacterium | reverse complement strand
TGGAAATTGCCCGGATCGCCGGTGGCCTGGGCATGGTCGCGCAAGGTCGAGCCGCCCGCCGCGATGGCGTCCTTCAAGACCTTGCGGATCGCCGCCGCCAGCGCCGCGATGCGTTCGCCCTTGACCGTGCCCGCCAGCCGTTTGGGCGAGATATGGCTGCGGAACAATGCCTCGCAGACATAGATGTTGCCCAGCCCCGCCACCAGCCGCTGGTCCAGCAGCGCCGACTTGATGGGTGTTTTCTTGCCCTCCAGCGCGCGGGCCAGGGTGGCGGCGTTGAATTTCGACGACAGCGGTTCGATGCCGATGTTCTTGAACAACCGGTCCTGATCCAGCGTGGCGGTGTCCAGCAGGGTCATCAGCCCGAAGCGGCGATGGTCGTTGAAGACGATGCGGGCCGGGGCGTCGGTTTCCAGCACCACATGGTCGTGTTTGTCCTCGCCCGCCGTGGCCGGGGCGACATCATAGAGATAGCTGCCGATCTTGCGCGGCTGGCCTTCGCTATAGACGCTCATGCGCCCGCTCATGCCCAGATGGATCACCAGCGTCTCGCCGCCCTCCAGGTCGGCCAGCAGATATTTGGCCCGCCGCCGCAGCGCCGTCACCCGGCGGCCGGACAGCCGGGCGGCGAAATCGCGCGGGAAGGGCAGGCGCAGGCCCGTCCGCCGCGTCCGGGCCTGGGTGATGACATGGCCTTCCAGCACGGGCAAAAGCCCCAGGCGGACGGTTTCGACTTCGGGCAGTTCGGGCATGGGCGCACATCAAGAGTCGCAGGCCGCGACGGTAGCCTATGCGCCGCGTCCCAGCTATGTTTCCGCCATGACAGAGAAAACCGCCAGTTTCGGTTTCCGCACCGTGCCCGAATCCGAAAAGGAAGGGCTGGTGAAAGAGGTCTTTTCCTCGGTCGCGGCGCGCTACGACCTGATGAACGACCTGATGAGCGCGGGCGTCCACCGCATCTGGAAGGATGCGATGGTGGAATGGCTGAACCCGCAGCCCGGCTGGAAGACGCTGGATGTGGCGGGCGGCACCGGCGACATCGCTTTGCGCATCGTGGAGATGGCGCGCAGCAGAAATCTTCAGGGGCGCGGCGGCGACGCACATGTCACGGTCTGCGACATCAATCAGCAGATGCTGGGCGAGGGCGTGCGCCGGGCGCGGGAAAAGGGCGAGAGCGCCATCGAATGGGTCTGCGGCAATGCCGAACAGTTGCCGTTCCCCGACGCCAGCTTCGACGCCTATACCATCGCCTTCGGCATCCGCAACGTCACCCATATCGAGGCGGCGCTGGCCGAGGCCCGGCGGGTGCTGCGGCCCGGCGGGCGTTTCCTGTGCCTGGAATTCTCCAAGGTGGAGATGCCGGGCCTGGATGCGCTGTACGACGCCTATTCCTTCAAGCTGCTGCCCCGGATCGGCGGCTGGGTGGCCCAGGATGAAGCCTCCTACCGTTATCTGGCCGAAAGCATCCGCAAGTTTCCGCCGCAGGCGCGCTTCGCCCAGATGATCGCCGATGCCGGTCTGGAACAGGTCAAGGTCCGCAATCTGTCGGGCGGGATCGCCGCCATGCATTCGGCCTGGCGCCTATGAAATCCGCGCCCATGAAAAGCACGAAATAATGAACGCCATCGCCAGCAGCGTCCGGCTGCTTCATGCCGCATGTCTTCTGGCCGGGCCGATGCTGGCCTTCCGCGCCGGCCGGCCCGATGCGGGCGCGCGTCTGGCGTGGGCGCTGGAACGGCTGGGTCCGGCCTATATCAAGCTGGGCCAGATGCTGGCGACGCGCCCCGACATTGTGGGCGAGGATGTCGCCGCCGCGCTGGAGCATCTGCAGGACCGGCTGCCGCCCTTTTCCGACGCCGAGGCCAGGGCCGAGATCGTCCGCGCCTTCGGCCGCCCGGTGGAGGCATTGTTCACCAGTTTCGGCGGCGCGATGGCGGCGGCCTCGATCGCCCAGGTGCACCGCGCCCAGACGGCGGAAAACCCGCCGGTCGGCGTGGCGGTGAAGATCCTGCGCCCCGGCGTGCGCGCGGTGTTCGCCCGCGATCTGGCGGCGCTGGCGCTGTTCGCCCGCACCGCCGAGCGGTTCTCGGCCGAGGCGCGGCGCTTACGCTTTGTCGCACTGACCCAGACGCTGGCCGATAGTGTGGCGCTGGAGCTGGACCTGCGGATGGAGGCGGCGGCGGCCGGCGAATTGTATGAGCGCACCCGCGGCGAGGAGCAGTTCCGCGTGCCGCATGTGGACTGGGCGCGCACCTCGGCCTCGGTGCTGACCAGCGAATGGATCGACGGCATTCCGCTGCGCGACACCGCCGCCATCGCCGCCGCCGGGCGCGATCCCAGGGCGGTCGCGGTGCTGGTGATGCGCAGCTTTCTGACCCAGGCGCTGCGCGACGGCTTTTTCCATGCCGACATGCATCCGGGCAATCTGTTCCTGGACGGGCAGGGCCGCCTGGTGGCGGTGGATTTCGGCATCATGGGGCGGCTGGACGCCGGGATGCGGCGCTTCATGGCGGGCACGCTGGCGGGCTTTCTGCAGCGCGACTATGTCCGCGTGGCGCAGCTTCACTATGACGTCGCCTTCGTGCCGTCGCATCACCCCATCGAGACCTTCGCCCAGGCGTTGCGCGCCATCGGCGAACCCATCTTCGGCCGCAGCGCCCGCGAGGTCTCCATCGCGCGGCTGCTGGCGCAACTGTTCGAGACCACGCGGCGCTTCGACATGCAGGCCCAGCCGCAACTGGTGCTGCTGCAAAAGACCATGGTGGTGGTGGAAGGCGTCTGCCGCGGCCTGGATCCGGACTTCGACATCTGGAGCGCCGCCCGCCCGGTGGCGGAGAAATGGGTGCAGGACAATCTGGGCGCCGAAGCCGCGCTCACCCGCGCCGGGGAAACCTTCGGGGCGCTGGGGCGGCTGGCCCAGGATCTGCCGCAACTGGTGCGCAATGCCGAGAACTTCTCCCAGATGGTGGCGGAAGGCGGGGTGCGGCTGCATCCCGACACCGCGCTGCAGATCGCGGCCGAGCAGGAACGCCGCTCGCGTCCCACGCGGCTGGCCCTGATCGGCGTGCTGGCGCTGATCGGCCTGTTACTGCTGCTGCGCTGGCAAGGGGCGCTTTGAGAGTATGGCGAAGCGTGCGGTCCGGGAGCATCGGGCAGGCGAGCGGAGCGATGCCGTCGCCCGTGCGACCCAGAGTCAACGGCGCGCGAGCAAAGCGAAGCGCGCCGTCAAAGCGATGGCCGCGACGGTCAGCCCAAAGGCCAGTCCCAGCCAGATGCCGAACCCCTGCATCTTCAGTCCGAAGGCCAGATACAGCCCCACCGGCGCGCCCGCCAGCCAGTAGGACGCGCCCGCGATCCACATCGGACCATGCGTGTCCTTGAGGCCGCGCAGGCTCAAGGACGCGGAGACCTGGATGCCGTCCATCAACTGGAAGGCGGCGGCGACATGCAGGAAACTCACCGCCAGCGCCAGCACCTCGGCATTGGCGGGAATGTCGGGCAGCCACAGCGTCGCCAGCAGGCGCGGCCAGACCAGCAGCGCCAGGCCCGCCAGGCCCATGAACAGGGCGGACAGGCCGATGGCAGCATAGCCGGCCCGCCGCGCGCCCGCCGCGTCGCCCGCGCCCGCCGCCAGGCCCACCCGCACCGTCGCCGCCATGCCGATGCCCAGCGGCACCATGAAGGTGATGGACGGAATGGTCAGCGCGATCTGGTGCGCCGCCAGCGCGTTCAGGCCGAACAGCCCCACCGCCAGCGCCGCGCCGTTGAACAGCGCCACCTCGAACACCATGGTGATGCCGATGGGCAGGCCCAGCCGCGCCAGCTCGCCGAAGGTCTTCCAGTGCGGATGCAACAGCCGGTGCAGGATGCGGTAGCGCCGCAGCGCCGGAAAGCCCAGCACGATGCCCAGCATCGCCAGGAAGCTGAAGGCGTTG
This sequence comes from uncultured Alphaproteobacteria bacterium, assembly GCA_937942205.1. Taxonomy (GTDB): domain Bacteria; phylum Pseudomonadota; class Alphaproteobacteria; order Micropepsales; family Micropepsaceae; genus Rhizomicrobium. The sequence goes on along the minus strand of CALDFO010000122.1, from coordinate 1,885 downwards.
GAACTGGCGCTGGCAAGGCCCGCGCCCGCGATGCCCAGGCGGGGCGCGCCGAAATGGCCGAAGATGAAAATATAATCGGCCAGCGCGTTGAGCAGCACGGCCAGCACCAGCACCACCATGGGCGGCACCGCGTGCGACAGCGCGGTGGAAAAACTCCGCAAGACCTGAAAGCCCATCGCGAAGGGCAGGCCGATGGCCAGCACCGAGGCGTAGAGGCCCGCGTCCGCCGCCAGCCCCGCTTCCTGCCCGAAGGCCAGCAGGATGGGCCGGGTGAAGAACAGCAACAGCACCAGCGGCGCGGCGATCAGGGCGACCGACCACAGGCCCATGCGGACGGCGATGCGGGTTTCGCGGCGCTCCAGGCCGTCGTCCGGGCTGCCATGCTGGCCCTGTATGTGCGCGATCACCGGCGCCACCGCCATCGGCACGCCGCAGCCCAGCAGCCAGACCAGAAAGAAGATGGTGTTGCCCAGCGCGCCCGCCGCCAGCGCCTCCTTGCTGTAATGACCCAGCATGATGGTGTCGGTGGCCAGGATCGCCATCTGGGCAAGCTGGGTGGCGGCCAGCGGCAGCGCCAGCTTGATGAGTTCCCGGGTTTCCAGCAGCCAGGCGGCGCGATGCGCGGTCATGGCGGGCATGAGCCCCGCGCCCGCGCCCAAGTCAATGCCGACAATTTTCACGGTATTCGCATCAAACGGTCCGTGGCCTTTTAAAGACAATGCAACCGGCGGTAGGCGATGGTTCCACCGCAATCGGCAGCCATGCGCCGGGGGGGCGCTGTCCTTGATAAAGGACAAGAAAGGCGGGCATTGGGACTGGTCTGGAGAATTTTCGACTCGGCGGAGAGCCGGGAAATTCATGTGGCGCGGGGCGAGGCCGTGCATCAGGGGGCGCGGCACCTGTTGGCCTGCTGGCAGGCATCCGAGCGGGAGGGCCGCTTCACGGTGGGCCGTGACATCCCTTCGCGTGAGCTGGCGCGGGTGCTGGAAAGCGTGGCGCTGTTCCAGCCCGTCCCGCCGGACGACTTCCTGGTGCGGCTGGCGGGGGAAGCGATGCGGCGGCGCCATGGCCGCGATGTGAGCGGGGCAAGGCTGTCCGACCTGATGGACGCGCCGCGTTTTGCCTGCGAAAGCGCGCGCTGGCGGACCTTGCTGGAAAATGCCCAGCCCTTCATCGAGGAGGTGCGGGTGATGGAGGATGGCCGCGTCGGTCTTTGTTACGAAAGTGTCGTGTTGCGCGTTCTGGCGGCGGATGGCGTGACGCCCTGGGTGATGACGGGCATATTCTTCCACGACTGGCGCGCATAATGTCGTCCTGAGCGCCGCGCGGAGCCGAAAGGATGGATATGAAGAACATCGCCCATCGCGGCGGGGCGCAACTCGTGCCGGAAAACACGCTGGCGGCCTTTGCCGATGCGCTGCGGCGCGGCTGCGACGGCGCGGAACTGGATGTGCAGCTGACCCGCGACGGCGTGCCGGTGGTGCATCACGATTTCCGCCTGATGGCGGACGTGGCGCGGCGGGATGGCATATGGCTGGAGGCGCCCGGCCCGCGCATCAAGGATCTGACGCTGGAGGCGTTGTGCGACTTCGATGTGGGGCGGCCGCGGCCCGGCAGCGATTATGCCGCGCGCCATCCGGCGTTGCGCGCCGTGGACGGACAAAATCCGCCCACCCTGGAAGCAGTGGCCGCGCTGGCGGCCTCCGCGCCGCGGCCCTTTCTGCTGTTCGTGGAACTGAAATGCGACGCCAGCGACGACAGCGCCGACCCGGACGCCCTGGCCGACGCCGCGTATGAGGCCGTGTCCGGCCTGATGGAGCGGGTGATCTTTGTCGGGTTCGACTGGCGGGCGCTGGCGCGCATCCGGCGGCTGGGCGGGCGCTGC
>CALDFO010000121.1 GCA_937942205.1 uncultured Alphaproteobacteria bacterium | reverse complement strand
ACTATTCGGCAATCAACCGCACAAATCCCATGGTGCCGCGCGGGCTGTCGCCATAGGGCGCGAGGCGCGAGCCCGGCGCGAAGGCGAAGGCGTGCAATGCGCCCACACCGAACTTCCAGTTGTCCGACAGCCGCCAGTCATGCGTCAGGCCCACCGTCACCTGCCCGGCGCTGCGGGGCCCCGGTTCGGGGATCAGTTCGGCGCTGCGGATGCTTTCGGCGCGGGTGAAGACCGTCCAGGCGTCGTCGGGCTTGTACTGGGCCTCCAGCAGGAAGGCGCTGGTGTCATGCCCGTCGGACAGATGCTTGTTGCCCACCGCCAGGGTGGCGGCCAGCGCGCCGAAATCGAACCGGCGGTAATAGCTGGCGCTGGCGGTCAGGCGGCGCTCATTCTCGTCCGGCGCCAGGCCTTCGGGACTGTTCAGCCAGCCCGCCGACACCTGCAGCGACCAGTGTTCGCTGGGATTGAAGCTGACGCGCGCTGCGGTGGAATCGAACCGCGCCCGGTCGAAGTTGAAACGGTGCTGGTCGGGCTCGCGGCCGGTGAATTGCGAGACTTCCAGCTTCCAGCGGTCATGCACCCAGCCCGCCGTCACCACGCCGAAGGTGATATGGGTGGAATCCAGCCAGTGATGCGACAGCGGCGTGGCCGGATTGTCCACCGCCGAGGCGCGGTGCATGTAGGCCGACGGCCCCAGCGCCGGTTCGCCCGGATAACCGGCATAGAGGAACAGGCTGTCGGTGGCGCTGAGCGGCTTGCTGTAGGTGGCGGCCAGCTCCATCAGCAGGTCGTGGGGATGCTGGCGGTCCACCAGATGGCTGACGCCGTCGGCGGTCTCGCCCGCCGCCAGCAGCAGCGGATAGCCGCGCCGCCCCATGAAAGGATCGCCCGACAGCATCGCCTTCAGCCCCAGCGTGCCGCCATTGCCCAGGTCGCGGGCCGCCATGCCCATCACCATGCTGGACGAGAAGATCTGCGAGTCGCCGCGCGGGCCGCTCTGGCTGTCGGCCACCGCCGTGACGCGGCCATGCAGCATCACCATCCAGTCGTCCGCCGACAGATGGATCGCCTCATGCGGCGCGGCCTGGGGCTGCCAGCTTGTGCCTGAGGCCTCGCGCGACATCGCGTATCCGCCCAACAGACCGTGCATGACGCCCCGATCCATGGCGCTGTCATGGTTCATCGCGCCATGGCCCATCGCGGCATGATCCATTTGGGCGTGATCTTCCCGCGCGGCGGCGGGCGCGGAACACAACAGGAAAAGCAGAACGGTCTTCTTCATGGCTCTCGGCACAGCGTAAAGAAAAGGCCGGGCACATCCATGCCCGGCCTTTTTTCTCTTGTCGGGAAGAAAGACGTCAGATGGCTTCCTTCAGCTCCTTGGAGGGGCGGAACGCCACCTTCTTGGACGCCTTGATCTTGATCGCTTCGCCGGTCGCCGGATTGCGGCCCATGCGGGCGGCGCGCTTGCGAAC
>CALDFO010000120.1 GCA_937942205.1 uncultured Alphaproteobacteria bacterium | reverse complement strand
CCTTCTGGGAGACGGCATCCAGGAGGCCCTTTCGCCGAGGGCGCCGCGCTGATGACCGAGACCAAGGTCGAGGTCAAGATCGTCAGCGCCGTCTCCAACGTCGTCGGCAACGGCCCGCTGGAGAGCGCCCTGCAGGGCATTATGGAAGATCTCGGCCCGCCGCATTTCGACGAGGCCGACCAGGAGTTCGCGCGCAAGATCCGCGAGACGCTGACCCAGAAGGACATCGACGCGCTCTGGCGCTCGATCGGCATGCCCAAGACCGATGCGGCGCTCGCCGACTTCACCGTGCCGCTCGACGCGCCGCGCAACCCGGCGATCGGCTCGACCGATGTCGGCGATGTCAGCTGGGTCGTTCCGACCGTGCAGGCCCACGCGCCGACGGTCGCGATCGGCACGCCGTTCCACACCTGGCAGGTGGTGGCGCAGGGCAGCCATGCCGAACTGGTGGCGGCAGGGGGGCTGTATGCCCGCCTGGCCGGCCTGCAATTCGCCGACATGCCGTCCAGCGGATCGGGCGGCGTCCCGTGAGCCGTTACCATCGCCTGCGCCGCGCGCTGATCCTGATGCTGGTGCTGACGGTGGGTGGCGCGCTGGCCCGCGGGTTGTGGGTCAACGGCCTGTTCTCGTCGGCGCAAACCGGCTTTGCCGGCGTCTGCCGCACCGCCGCCGAACTGGCCGGGGTGATGGATATCGAGATCGTGGGCGGCACCGCCTTCCTCGCCGTCAGCAGCAATCGCGGCATCAGCGATCAGGACGGCATTTATGCGATGCCGCTGGCGGGCAATGCCAGGCCGCGCCGCCTGGAGGGCGCGCCGTCCGATTTCCATCCGCGCGGGCTGGGCTCCTTCCGCAGCCCCGACGGCAAGGGCGTGTTCCTGCTGGCGGTGAACCGGCGCGGCAGCAGCGGACGCTTCAGCATCGAGACTTTTGAAGTGAAAGATCCGCAGGGCGAGGCCGCGCTGGTGCCGCAGGGCAGCGTGTCGGGCGGGCTGCTCAACGATCCGCAGGATGTGGCGGCGGCGGGGCCGGGCGCGTTCTATGTGTCGGCCGCCGCATCGGACCGGGATGCCTTGCTGCGGCCCCTGGTGCAGCGGCTGGTCAGCATCGGCATCGTGCCGGGCTCCCAGATTCTCTATTTCAATGGCATGAGTTTCCGTGTCGCCGCCGACAGCATCTATGGCGCGCGGGGATTGGCGTTGACGCCGGACGGCAATCACCTGCTGGTGGCCAGCATGACCGGGCGCTCCCTCCTGTCGCTGAGCCGCGAGGTCTTTACCGGCAATCTGGAAGAGGCCGGATCGCTGACCCTGCCGTTCGCGCCGGAAAAGATCACCCTGGATACGCGCGGCGAGGTGTGGGCGGCGGGCCATGCCAATCTGATGGCCTGGCGCGGTTATGCCGCCGATGCGGGCAAGCCCAGCGCCTCGCTGGCCTACCGCGTCAGCCTGGCGGGTGGGGTGCCGCAGGAGGCCCTGCCGGTCTATGGCGATGACGGCCGCCAGATCGCCGCCGCCAGCGTGGCGGCCAGCGCGGGCAAGCGCCTGCTGCTGGGCTCCAGCCTGGATCACAGGTTGTTGGATTGTACGGCTCGCTAACCCTGCGCGCGCCGCATTCCGCGGCGCGACTCTCCGCTAGGCCATGTCCCGCCTCCCCCTTTGCGGACGCAAGTCCGCCCAAAAGGGGGAGGTGGCCGTAGCAACGCCGTGGCGCACAGGCGTTAGCCGAGCACCACGGCAAAGTTGCGAAGGCCGGAGGGGGATCAATAAATAACGCACCTCTCCGCGTCCACCAGCTTCCTCCCCCCTTCGGCGCGCAGCGCCCATGAAGGGGGAAGGTGGCGCAACGAAGTGTCTGCGGAGCAGACCTGAGTTGCGACGGATGGGGGTTCAGAAAATAAAAAAGACGCGGCACGAACCGCGTCTTTTTATGAAGATCGGAAAGAGGGTGGCTCAAGCCACCTGGACGATCTCTTCGCCGTTCGGATCGCGCAGCACATAGCCGCGGCCCCAGACGGTTTCGATGTAATTCGCGCCCTCGGTGGCGGCGGCCAGCTTCTTGCGCAGCTTGCAGATGAAGACGTCGATGATCTTCAGCTCCGGCTCGT
>CALDFO010000119.1 GCA_937942205.1 uncultured Alphaproteobacteria bacterium | reverse complement strand
GGAATGGCGGGCGCGGCGGCCTGCAGCGCGTCGAAATAGGCCTGGCCGCCGGTTTCGATCACCCCCGGATCGGCCTTCATGGTGGCGTGCAGGGTCAGCGGCGTGACCACCACGCCGCCGCGCTCGATCATCTGCGACATGGTCTCGAAGATGCGGCCATGCAGGGGATCGTAGAAATGCTCGGCCTTCAAAAGGGCGCTGGCGCGCTCCATCGCCCGGTTGTCGGCCAGGATCGCGCCCAGCAACGCCTGTTCGACGTCGATATCGTAAGGGACGTGGCGATAAGCTTCCTGTTCCATTGCGCGCTCGATACTTCGTCCGCCATTCGTAGGGCCACCATCGCGGGGCCCACCACGCGCGGACAAGCAATCAACCGGGGCGCCGGGTTGCGGGCAACAGGAATGGCTATCCGTTCACAGGCGCGTGGCCGGTGCGACGCCAGTTTATCAAGACCTAGTGGCCGTGTGGAAAAAAACGACTATTCCGCCGCGATCCAGGCCGCGTGAAGCGGGTTTCCGGCGGCGGAGACCCGCGCGGGCCGGGCGCGCGCCGCCCGGACCTGGGCGATCAGCGCGAAATCCTCGGCATAAAGCCGCTCCACCCGCCGCCGCTGGCGTTCCGTCAGCATCAGATGGGCGCGGGCGCTGCGATTCAGCCAGGGCAGCGCCCCGATGCCATGCCGCGCCAGATAGGCCGCCAGCGCGGCGTCGTCCTCGCGGTAGAGGAACAGGTTCTTCACCAGCGGCGCGCCGGTTTTCAGATCGCAGACGAACCAGCTTTGCGGCCGCATCACGAAATCCAGGTCCAGCGGGCCGCGCTCCTCCAGGAAGGACAGATAGTCGTCCACGGTGGCGATATGGGCGGTCTGGCGCACGAACACTTCGCTGAGGTGGCAGGTGGGCGTGCCGCCCGTCCGCACAAAAGCATAGGCGCTGGCGAAACGGTCGAAGGGATCGCGCAGCAGGGCGAAGGAGTCCGCCGCCGCCGCGAAGGCCGGGTCCAGGGCGCGGAAATAGCGCATACTGTGGTGACGGATACAGCCTTCGCCATACAGGCTGCGGACGATGGAGGTGCCCGCCACGCGCGGCACATGCACGAAGATCAGGTTGCGCGCCCGCATCGCCGCGGGAATACGCCGCCCGAAGGCCCGCATGGCGGCGGGCACCGCGCCGCAGAAGCGGTCGTAGATATCTTCCTCGTACCAAGCCCCCAGCAGGAGGCGGTTGATACGCTTGGGATCAGGCCACAGAGGCGCGGCGAACCGGTCCGGGGGCGTAGGGCGCATGACGATCCTGTAATTTTGGACCCGGCCACCAGAACACCACGCTCCGCCAAAGGGTTGTGACTTTCTCGGACAATTGTAGTAATTCGTCGCAGAAATCGGGCGCCGCTACAGATCGCTGCAAAATTTGGAGCGTATCCAGCGTTCACATTAGCGACGAAAATCAGGGTTCCAGCGCCGCGATGATCGCCTGGGCCGCGGCGGGATTGCGCGCCTTGGCGCCGCTGATGACGAACAGAAAGACATCGCGCTTTGTCTTGGTCGCAGTAGGGGGCGCGGCGTCGGCCAGCAGCGGCAGATCGGGCGACGCGCCGTTCCGCCAGTCCCGCGCCCGCGCCGCCCAGCGGTCCAGCGCGGACTTGGGATAGCCCAGCTTTTCCTTTTCCTGGGTACCCATGATCCGGACATAGACAAAATCCGCCGTCACGTCGGCGATCTGGGGAAACGCGCTGTCGGCGGCGAATACCACCGCCACCTTGCGGGCGCGGCACATCTCCACGAACGCCTTGTCCCGGAAACTGTCATGGCGCACCTCGACGGCGTGGCGCAGCCTGCGTCCGTCCTGCCTGTCCGGCAGCAGGTCCAGGAAGGCCGCGAAATCCGCCGCATCGAATGTCTTGGTGGGCATGAACTGCCAGTTGATCGGCCCCAGCTTGTCCTTCAGTTCGGTGATGCCGCTGTCGACAAAGCGCCGGATGCTGTCGCCTGCTTCCGCCAGCACCCGCCGGTTGGTGGCGAAGCGCGGTCCCTTCAGTGTGAAGACGAACCCTTGCGGCGTCTCGTCATGCCAGCGCCGGAAGCTTGCGGGCTTCTGCGCGCCGTAATAGGTGCCGTTGACCTCGATGGCGGTCAGCTGGCTGGCCGCATA
>CALDFO010000118.1 GCA_937942205.1 uncultured Alphaproteobacteria bacterium | reverse complement strand
TATGCGGGCGGCATCAACGAGTATCTCGACCGGCCGCAGGTGCTGAAGAAGATCTGCGACGACAACAACATCACCATGATCGACGCCTCCAACGGCGTGAAGGGCCAGCTGGTCAACTTCATCGACAAGGACCAGATCGCCAAGAGCATCGAGGATCACGTCACCTTCGCCCGCGACTTCCTGACCGTGTTCGGCTGCGATCATTGGAAGATCAACATGGGCGCCCGCCCCCAGGGCGGCCCCAGCGACGACCAGCTCAAGGTTCTGGCCAACTCGCTGAACGAACTGGGCCGCCGCACCCTGGAATACGGCATCCGCCTGGCGCCGCATCCGCATATCTGGGGGCCGCTGGAGCGCGAGGCCGAGGTGCGCCGCCTGTTCGACCTGACCGATCCCAAATATGTCTGGATGACCGCCGATACCGGCCACCTCACCCTGGGCGGCGCCGACGCGGTGCAGATCATCAGCGACTATTTCCCGCGCCTGGCGGAAATCCATCTCAAGGACACCTACGCCAAGTACCGGGGCAACAAGCAGACTCCGACGCCGGAAATGCACCGCGAGGCCAGCGTCTATCACAATTTCGGCGGCGGCGGCGTGGACTTTGTCGGCGTCTTCAAGGTGCTGCGCGAAAAGCACTTCAAGGGCTGGGTGGTGATGGACGTGGACGGTCCCCGCAAGGGCGATGACGGCTTCGACGCCATCGGCGGCAACATGAATGTGGCGACCGACAATTATCTCAACCACAACATCGCCTATCTGCGCCATGTTCTGGGCATCAAGCTGCCGCCGCAGATTTAAGGAATAAGGGGCAGGGGGCCTGGCATGTCTTATCGTCTTTCCATCGCGGCCTCCGCGTTGCTGCTGGCGCTCGCCGCGCCGGCGGCGGCGGAGGATTTCGCCGCGCAGCTCGATCCGGCGCCGTTCACCGCCACCACCCGCGCCGATGTCATCGGCAGCATCGGGCAGGTGAAGGGTGTGCTGTCGGGCGACACGCTGACCGTCACCGGCACCTTCTCGCGGATGGCGTCGCCCGCCACGGGCGCGTCGCTCAGGATCGGCCTGCTCAAGGGCGTGCTGGGCGATGAGATCGGCAAGCTGACGGCCCAGCCCGCGCCGGAAGGCGCGGTGTCGGGCAGCGTGAAGCTGACGCCGGAGCAGGTGACGGCGCTGCGCGCCGAACGCCTGTATGTGCGGGTGGACAGCGTGAAGGCGCCGGACGGCAATCTGCAGGGCTGGCTGGAACCCCAGACCAAGCGATAACGGGGCCAGGGGATAACGAGGAAAGTACCATGTCTTGGACTGCGAAACTCCTTGCCGGTGTGGCGGTCGCCGCCGGTCTTGGCGGCCTGTACGCCGCCGCGCCGACCTTCGCCCAGACGCAGGCCTCGGGCGTCTTCACCGAGGCCCAGGTGGCGGACGGTCATGCCGCCTATGCCCGCGCCTGCGCCGGATGCCATCGCGTCAATCTGGTGGGCGGGGGCGACGCGCCCGCGGTGGGCGGCAAGGGCTTCTTCTCCAGCTGGGGCCCGCGCACCAGCAAGGAGTTGTTCCAGTTCATCAAGGTCTCCATGCCGGCGGGCGCGCCCGGCAGCCTCAGCGACAAGGAATATGCCGATATCACCGCCTATATCCTGGCGGCGAACGGCGCCAAGGCGGGCAATGCGGCCTTCACGCCCGACACCGATGTGAAGATCGGCAGCATCGCCAACGGCCAGGTCGTGGCCGACCTGGCCAAGCCGCCGGTCGCCCGGGTGATCCCGCGCGAGCAGCGCGCCGATCTGCGGACGCCCGCCTTCCAGCTTGGCCACACCGTGCAGGGCACGGTGAAGAACTATGTGGACGTCACCGATGACATGCTGATCAACCCGCCCGACGGGGATTGGCTGATGTACCGGCGCAATTACCAGGGCTGGAGCTACAGCCCGCTCAAGCAGATCAACACGAAGAACGTGAAGAACCTCCAGCTCAAATGGAGCTGGGCGATGAACGAGGGTGGCGCCACCCAGCCCACGCCCATCGTGCATTCCGGCGTGATCTTCCTGTCCAACAGTTCCAACACCGTGCAGGCGCTGGATGCGCGCACCGGCGAACTGATCTGGGAAAACCGCATCGGCCCGGTCTCGGTGATCGCCTATGGCGGCACCCGCAGCCTGGCGCTGTATGAGGACAAGGTCTATGTCGCCACCACGGCGGCCAAGCTCTATGCCCTGGACGCCCGCACCGGCAAGATCGTCTGGGAGCAGGCCTTCGGCAGCGGCAACAACAGCGCCACGGGCGGCGTGATGGTGATGCGCGGCAAGGTGCTTACCGGCCTGACCGGCTGCGACAACTATTCCAGGAACAACTGCTATATCAGCGCCTTCGACGCGCGCACCGGCCAGCGCGACTGGAAGTTCTTTACCACCGCGCTGGAAGGCCAGCCGGGTGGCGACACCTGGAACGGCCTGCCCAACTTGTTGCGCGCGGGCGGCGACACCTGGATCGCCGGCACTTATGACCCGACGCTGAACACCACCTATTGGGGCGTGGCCCAGACCAAGCCCTGGTTCCGCGCCAGCCGCCGCAGCGGCGACGCCTCGACGCTCTATTCCTCCTCCACACTTGCGCTCGATCCCGACAATGGCGCGCTGAAATGGTATTTCCAGCACGCGCCGGGCGAGACGCTGGACCTGGACGAGGTGTTCGAGCGGGTGCTGGTCGATCATGGCGACCAGAAAGTCCTGCTGACCATCGGCAAGCCCGGCATCCTGTGGAAGCTGGACCGCGTCACCGGCAAGTTCCTCGACGCCAAGGAAACCATCTTCCAGAACGTCTTCGCCAATATCGACAAGAAGACGGGCGCGGTGACCTATCGCCAGGACATCCTGGATCAGAAGACCAACCAGTGGTTCTCCTCCTGTCCCGGCCCGCAGGGCGGCCATGACTGGCAGGCCACCAGCTACAACCAGCCGACCGATCTGCTGATCATCCCGCTCAGCCAGAGCTGCGTGATGATCCAGGGCCTGGATGTGGAGCAGAAGGAAGGCGGTGGCGGCACCGCCGCGTCGCAGAAATTCTATTACGCGCCCGGCACCAACCAGAATCTGGGCAAGCTGGCGGCCTATCGCACCAGCGACATGAAGGAAGTCTGGTCCTGGCAGCAGCGCGCCTCCTTTCTGTCGGCGGTGGTTTCCACGGCGGGCGGCGTCGCCTTCGTGGGCGACTTCGACCGCCGCTTCAAGGCGATCGACGTCAAGACCGGCAAGGTGCTGTGGGAGACGCGGCTGGGCCAGACGGTGCAGGGCTATCCGGTCAGCTTCAGCCTGGACGGCAAGCAGTATATCGCCGTCACCACCGGCCTGGGCGGCGGCAGCCCGCAGCAGAAGCCGACTATGCTGCTGCAGGAAGTCCATCGCCCGGCCAGCGGCAACCAGCTTTACATCTTCGCCCTGCCGGATTGACGCCATGAAACGCCGCCTGCTCGCCGCCGCTTTCCTGCTTTTTCCGACTGGCGTGATGGCGGCGGATATCACGGTGTTCTCGCCGGGCGTCACCGGCGGCGGCATCCGCAAGCTGGCGATGCAATGGTCGCTGGAAACCGGCAACCGGGTGAACATCGTGGGCGGCACCATCGGCATGGCGCGCAATTTCGCGCTGTCGGACCGCGAGGGCGACATCGTGCTGCTGCCGCCCGACGAGATGACGCGGGCCCAGCCCAGCCTGACGCCCGGCAGCGTCCGCGAGGTCGGCCGCGCCTTGTTCGGATTGGTGGTGAAGGTGGGCCAGCCGCATCCCGATATCTCGACGGTGCGCAAGTTCGCCGATGCCCTGCGCAAGGGCGGCGGCATCGGCCATCCCGATCCGGCGGCGGAAAGCCTGTCCGGCATCATGGTGGACGCGATGGTCAAGCGCCCGCAATTCAAGGGCGTGACGAACAAAGCCTTCCGCATGAGCGCGCCGCTGATCGTCATCAACGATCAGATGCCGTTCGCGGGCGGCACCATCAGCGAGGAGCTTTCCAATCCGGCCGCCGAACTGGTGGGGCCGTTCCCCGCCGAACTGGGCATGTTCATCGATTTCCAGGCGGCCAGTCTGACGCGCAGCAAGGCGCCCGCCGACGCGGCGCATTTCCTGGCCTTCATCACCCGGCCCGAAGCGATGGCGGCCTGGCATGATTGCGGCATCGACGGCGCCGGGCAGGATGTGAACGGCCCACGCCAGCCTTGCGCCGTAGCCGCGCCCACCATCGCCGCCGCGCCCGGCAATGACGAAGTGCGCGCCCCGCGCCCGGCCCGCGCCAAGGGCATCGCCGCCGCGCTGGCGGTGGAGGCGGCCCAGGCCGCCAACGCCCAATGCCTGGCCAGCGGTTATCGCACCACCACCCTGGTGACGGACTCGGCGGGCGCGCCCATCGTGATGCTGTCGAATGACGGCGCGGCCGCCATCACCCAGCGCATCGCCATGGGCAAGGC
>CALDFO010000117.1 GCA_937942205.1 uncultured Alphaproteobacteria bacterium | reverse complement strand
CATACGAGATAAGCTAGTGACTGGAGTTCAGACGTGTGCTCTTCCGATCTCCGTGCCGCCGCCAGGGCGGCTTCCTGATCCTTCTGAGAGGCCATGTTAATTTTTTCGACTGGAACTGAAGCGGCCTTCGCCGCCGGCGCCGGCTTGGCCTTGGGGGCCAACCGCTTTTCCAGGGCTGTGATGAAGGCGCCCTTGTCCATGGCGTCCCGGGCCTTGGCGGCGTCCGCGGCCAGGCTTTCCTCCCGGCGGTCCGGGTGCTTGCTGTTCTTCTGGGGCACCTTCACCAGGACCGGCTTTTTCAGCTGGGTGGAAAGCAGCCAGCAGTGACCGGACGGCAGGTCCGGCAGGCTGCCGGCGATCTTTTCCTGGTTGTCCGGGTCCAGGACGCTCAGCCATTTGCGCAGGTCCAGCAGGGTGTTCTTGCCGGTCTGCCGGTGCACCAGCACATTGCCGCACAGCTCCAGGACGGACTTGTTGAGATCCGCGCTCCGCTGGTTGATCAGGGTCACGCCCAGCTTGCTGTTGCCGCCCATGCGCACCACGCGCTCCACCGCGTCGAACACCTGGCCTTCGCCGGGGCGGATGCGCTGGGGCACGAACTCGCCGGCCTCTTCGATGAAGACATGCCGGAGGGTGTCGTTTTCGTGCAACAGGATTTCGCAGGTCTCGCGGACAATGCGCTTCCAGTCCGCCTTCGACAGGTCCTTGCTGAAGAGGTCCAGCACCAGGCTGACGTTCGCCTCCATCGCGGCGCGCACGATGGTGCCGATATTGGCGGTGGTCAGGGCGACGTCGCCATATTTACCGCCCGCAACGACAACCGGGTAACCTTTACCGGCGCCAGGAATCCGCATGGCGTGCCAGACCCCGATGGGGTCCAGGGCGATAAACGGCACCGCCGGCCGCGCGTCCAACAGCTCTTCCGCCGCCTTGGTGGCGGTATAGGTCTTGCCGCTGTCCCGGATGCCCAGGTCAGCGTTCGCCGTGATGGCGTATTCCCGGACCGGCAGGGCGGTGCCCAAAATCCCCTTCATCACCTTCTCCTCATTGGGCGGCTGCCCTTCTCAAATCCGCGGCCCTGGAGCTTCCGCCCCTTCGGCCATTTATGCTTGGGCTTCACCTCGCCCGCGCGTTCCTTTTCGCGCTTCCGCTCACGGGCAATCTCGGAAGAATCGCTGCGCGTCGCCGCGCCGGCGCCACGGCGGAAGGTCCGCCGGTCATGCTCTTCCTGGCAAACCGCGTCGATGTGATCCGCGCTGTGCTGGGGCGGGATGTAATCCGTCCAGGCTTCATTGACATCGCGCAGGCGCAGCGGCGGCCGGTGATCGAACTTGGTCCCGGTCTTGGGCTTCCAGCTGACGGCCTGGCCGCACCCGCAAGGGCAGACGCCCTTCTGGCGCTCCACCACCTCCCGCTTGACGCGGACGGGGATTGCCTTGCGCTTTGGCCGCGGGCGCTTGTCATCCACCTGCCGCCCGTTCGTGCGCGCGCAGCTTTTCCACCAGCAGCTTCACGATCCCGCGCAGGCCGCCGCTCTTGATCCCGTCAACGCCCTTGGCGATCGCCATGGCGTCGGGCGAAAGCGCCGGCGGCGTGCCCTTGGCGGACGGGTCAAAATCCACCAGGAAGTCCGCCACCGTGCAGCCCAGCGTCCGGCTCATGGAAATAAGGGTGGCGACATCCATCCCAGACTCGCCCGCCTCATACCGCTGGACCTGCTGCATCGACACGCCCATGGGCATGCCCAGGTCCGTCTGGGACAGGCCGGCCAGCACCCGCCGCTCCGCCACCCTGGCGCCCACCTTCTTGTTCGCCATGGCGGCAAAGTCGCGGTGGGTCTTTTTCAGCCGCGCGTTCGACTTGCTCATTTTTTCGGCCGTGCGTCGATGATCAGCTTCTGCTTCGCATCGCAGGAGTCGTTCCATTCCTTCAACAAGTCAGTGAAGGCGGGCGGGTTTTCCTGTTCGATTTCCTCGCGCAGGTCCGCCACCTGGCCCCCTTTGGTGCACTGGGCCAGGCGCTTCCCCGCCTCGTCCAGCATCGCCACGATCCCGGCCCTGGCCTCGTCCGGCGCCTGGCTCAAATCGGCGGGCCCTTCCTCTTCCTCGTCATCGCCGTCTTCCGCGGCGGCCGGCGTCACCACCTCGCCTTCCATCGGCGGCTCCGGGCGCGGATCTCCCTGGGGCTGCGCCCCAGCGGATTCCGGCTTTTTCTGCTCCGGCTGGGGCACATCCTTTTTCTCAGGCTCAGCCTTCGGCGCCGGCTCAGCGCGCGCGAACTCGATGGTCTTTTGCGCTGGCGGCGCCACCTCCCCAGGCAGCAGCGCCTTCAGTTCTTCCCGCGGACGGGAATGTTCGATGATGCGGCCGTTGACCTCTTCCGCCGCATATTCGCCGCCCAGCTCTTCCGGGAAGGCGGCGCGCAGGCTGCCCGCTTCAGCGCACTTCTCCAGCTGACCGCTGGGGCGCTCCAGCCACATGGTGTTGGGAATCTCGGACCACTTGCTTTCGGTGGCATAGGATTCCGTCCAGTAGACCCGCGGGCCGACAAAGGGGCACCGCACGCCCTGCACCATCTTGTAGACCGTCACCTCCGCCCATTCCGGGAAGGTGACCTTGACCGTTTTTGTCTGCTTGCTGGTGTCGCGCTCGCGGGTGTCAGTGTGGGCGAACTCGCGCTCGATCATGGGACCGAACTTCGTGGCGTCCTTGCCGGCATAGGCCAGGGTGCGCGTGGCGGTGGTCCGGATTTCCGCGATACCGGGCCACACTGTTTCGATATAGCCGCCGCTGTCGGTGGGCTTTTCCTTCGGACCGTCCTTCGACCAGACCGGCACGATATGGACCACCTTTTTCAGGGGGTCCAGGTTGCGGCTCTTGCAATAGGCCAGCGCCAGCATAACCGCTTCCGGCGTGCGCGCCGCGGGCCATACCGCGTCGATCAGAACCTGCCAGGTCCGGGCATCCACCCCGAACGCCTCTTGGGCCGTCCGGGGATAGCCCAGGCGCAGGCGCACACCGCGCGCTGCATCCGGCACGGCCACCGCCTGGGCGGCGGCCGGCGGCGCTTCAGCTGCGGGCTTATCCTTCGCCTTGTCCTTCGCGTCAGTTTTGGGCTTTGCCATTGGGATTCTCCTGCTGATAGGCAGCCGTCAGGGCCGCCAGATTTGGGAAACACTTGCCGCGCCCGAAAGTCATGATCGCGCGATAACCGGGATGGCCGTCAGCCTCGTATTTGTCGATCCCGCGCCACCAGGTGGCCTCGTCCTCCACCTCGAAAAGCATGTTGCGGCAGTGCGGGCAGCACGGCAGGCGCATGGGCGGACCGCCCAGCGGGTTGCTGCCCTGGCGGACGCCCACCTTGTCGATGGAGTCCCACCAGGTGCAGCGGGCGCCGTAAGGGATGCGGGTGTCGGGCATCAGCGAATCTGCGCGTCGGTTTCGTAGGCGAACAGCACGCCCGGAACGCCGATGGTTTCGCCTTCAACCCGCTCGCCGGTGAAGCTGGACTGGTGGGCGCGCATCACATGGAAGGTCGCGTTCTCCAGGGCTTCGCTGGTGAAGTGGGGACCCAGCGGGCCGCACACCGCGCGCAGCTTCGCCTCGTCCACCACATGGTGCTTCCAGGACCGGCGCAGACTGCCGACGCTGCCCAGGTCGCCGCGTGTGCGGGAAAGGTCAGCATCGGTGCTGTTCTCCAGCTTGCGGTCAATCCGGTC
>CALDFO010000116.1 GCA_937942205.1 uncultured Alphaproteobacteria bacterium | reverse complement strand
AGAGTCGCCACCAGCGTCGCCACCAGCGTCCGCGACACCATGGCCGCCATGCAGACCCGCCTGGAGGCGGACAACAGGGCGGTGCAGGCGATGATGGAGAACGCCCTTCCCCAGGCCGCGCCCCGTTCGGCCCCGGTTGCTGCGCCGGTCGCTGCGCCAGTCGCTGCGTCTGTGCCGCCGCTGCCGCCCGCCGCCGAGACGGCCGGTCCCCGGCTGCCCGCCGTGCCCCCGCTTCCGGGAACGCCAGCACGGACACCGGCAGTCCCGGCCGTGCCCGGGGACGCGCAGCTCCCGCAAGCGCATCAGCCGGTGATGCTCGCGCCGCGCCCGCTGCGGGCCGACATGCCCGTGCAGGCGGTGCCGCTGGTGCTGCTGCCCACCGGCAAGGGCGATCCCGATGCCGTCACCTGCCGCGTGCCGCAGCAGCTTCCCGGCTCGCGCCTGGCGGGGCCGGAAGTGTGCCGGACCAACCGGGTCTGGGCCGAACTGCGGACCCGCAAGACGGTGATCGGCCCCGATGGGCAATCGCTGCTGGCCTCCACCCATGTCGGGCGCGGCAGCGCGCCTTGCGTGGTGGATATCCGCTATGGCGGCATCGTTCCCAAAGACTGTTTCTGAGAGCGTGGCCATGCCCGGCGCGTTTTCACAGTCATAAAAACTACAGGAGTAGTAAATATGCCTTCCCGTCGCCGGCCGTTCCCGATCCTGGGCCTCACTATGTTGGTGTGCGCCCCGTCGGGACCGGCGGCGCGATCCGGACCCGCGCGCGAGGAGGCGGCTTCCCCCCATCCCCTGCCGCCTGCGAAGCGCCGGTCAAGGCGGCCGTGGCGGCGATGTGCCGCCACGGCCGTTTCGGGATCATGCTGGTACCGGGGACGCCGCCCAGGCGTGTGGGGGGGCGATCCGCGGACTGTGGCCGCCGCTATTCCGCCGGGGCGGGGGTGGCGGGAACCCGCGGCGCGCGGCGGCCCTGCAGCCGGGCGCTGAGATTGTCGAGATAGGTGTAGATCACCGGCGTGATGTAGAGCGTCAGCAGCTGCGACAGCAGCAGGCCGCCGGTCACGCACAGGCCCAGCGGGCGGCGCGATTCGGCGCCCGCGCCCCAGCCGAAGGCGATGGGCAGGGTGCCCATCATCGCCGCCATGGTGGTCATCATGATGGGGCGGAAGCGGGTGACGGCGGCCTCGACGATCGCCTGCTCC
>CALDFO010000115.1 GCA_937942205.1 uncultured Alphaproteobacteria bacterium | reverse complement strand
ATGGAAGCCCGGCTGGATGATGCTGTCGCTGTCCAGGAAGCAGACCGGGCCCGCGAACCGGGCCAGGGCGTCCAGCACCGCCGCCGGCTTGATCCGGTGGTGGTAGAGCCCCCCGCCGGACCAGTCCGCGACCCGGCCGCCGATATCCACCACCGTCACCGGCCAGGCGGCATACACCCCCGGCGCATCGGTATAGACCGCGATCCGGGCGCTTTGCGGCATCTCCTGGCGCAGGGAGATCAGGCTGTAGCGCAGCTCCCGCCGGTATTGGGGCAGGCCCCCATAATCCAGGTAAAGGTAGGTCGGCATGGGGGTGTTATAGCCGGAAAAGCCGGTGGAAAGGGGGGCGTGGCTCTGCTAGACCCCGCCCCGGCCTCAAGCAGCGAAGCGGTAGGCCGATTTAAAGAAGACAAATGACAGACCTGTCGAAAATCCGCAATTTCTCCATCGTCGCCCATATCGACCATGGCAAGTCCACCCTGGCCGACCGGCTGATCCAGTTCACCGGCACCGTCTCCAACCGCGAGATGACCAACCAGATCCTGGATTCGATGGATATCGAGCGGGAGCGCGGCATCACCATCAAGGCCCAGACCGTGCGCCTGGAATACAAGGCGCTGGACGGGGAGACCTATATCCTCAACCTGATGGACACGCCGGGCCATGTGGATTTCGGCTATGAGGTCTCGCGCTGCCTGGCCGCCTGCGAGGGCGCGCTGCTGGTGGTGGACGCCAGCCAGGGGGTGGAGGCCCAGACCCTGGCCAATGTCTATCAGGCGATCGACGCCGGGCTGGAGATCGTGCCGGTCCTCAACAAGATCGACCTGCCCGCCGCCGAGCCGGACCGGGTCAAGCAGCAGATCGAGGATGTGATCGGCATCGACGCATCCGATGCCGTGCCGATTTCCGCCAAGACCGGCCTGAACATCGACCAGGTGCTGGAAGCGGTGGTCACCCGCC
This sequence comes from uncultured Alphaproteobacteria bacterium, assembly GCA_937942205.1. Taxonomy (GTDB): domain Bacteria; phylum Pseudomonadota; class Alphaproteobacteria; order Micropepsales; family Micropepsaceae; genus Rhizomicrobium. Next base: position 3,694 of record CALDFO010000115.1, on the reverse strand, counting down.
TGCCCCCGCCCAAGGGCGAATTGAACGCGCCGCTCAAGGCGCTGCTGATCGATTCCTATTACGACGCCTATCTGGGCGTGGTGGTGCTGGTGCGCATCATCGACGGCGAACTCAAGAAGGGCCAGAAGATCCGCATGATGGCCGCCGACGCGGTCTATTCTGTCGAGCAGATCGGCGTCTTCAAGCCCAAGAAGCTAGGCGTCGAGAAACTCGGCCCCGGCGAGGTCGGCTATATCACCGCCCAGATCAAGCAGGTGGCCGACACCAAGGTGGGCGACACCATCACCGACGAGCGCAAAGGCACGCCCAATCCCCTGCCCGGCTTCAAGCCGGCGCAGCAGGTGGTGTTCTGCGGCCTGTTCCCGGTGGATGCGGCCCAGTTCGAGGATCTGCGCGAGGCGCTGGGCAAGCTGCATCTCAACGACGCCAGCTTCACCTATGAAACCGAAAGCAGCGCCGCGCTGGGCTTCGGCTTCCGCTGCGGCTTCCTGGGGTTGCTGCATCTGGAGATCGTGCGCGAGCGGCTGGAGCGCGAATTCAATCTCGACCTGATCACCACCGCCCCGTCGGTGATCTATCACATCTACATGAACGACGGCTCGATGAAGGAGCTGCACAACCCGGCCGACATGCCCGACGTGACCTATATCGACCACATCGAGGAACCCTGGATCAAGGCCACCATCCTGGTGCCCGACGAATATCTGGGCAGCGTCCTGAAGCTGTGCGAGGACCGGCGCGGGCGGCAGGTCGAGCTCACCTATGCGGGCGCCCGCGCCATGGTGGTCTATATGCTGCCGCTGAACGAGGTGGTGTTCGACTTCTACGACCGGCTGAAATCGGTGTCGCGCGGCTATGCCAGCTTCGACTATCACATCGAGAAGTATGAGGAAGGCGATCTGGTCAAGATGTCCATCCTGGTCAATGACGATCCGGTGGACGCGCTGGCCATGGTGGTCAACCGCCAGCGCGCCGAAGGGCGCGGCCGCGCCATGTGCGAAAAGCTCAAGGACCTGATCCCGCGCCATATGTTCAAGATTCCGATCCAAGCCGCCATCGGCGGCAAGGTGATCGCGCGCGAGACCCTCAGCGCCCTCAGGAAAGACGTCACCGCCAAATGCTATGGCGGCGACATCAGCCGCAAGCGCAAGCTGCTGGACAAGCAGAAAGAGGGCAAGAAGAAGATGCGCCAGTTCGGCAAGGTGGAGATTCCCCAGGAAGCCTTCATCGCCGCCCTCAAGATGGACGACAACTGACCTGCGCGGCGCGTTGCAGTCTTGGTCTTCGATACGCTCCGCCTGCGACTATGCTGTTTCAATGCGTCGAAGAGAATTTACAAGTGCATTCCTGACCTTGGCGGCGAGCACGGCATTCGGCGGCGCTCGCGCTTTTGCCGAGAACAATCGGCCCGCCGTCTGCATGATCGTCAAGGACGTCGCGAGCGGCCGGACGCTTCTGCGCGAAGGGCCGTGCGCGGATCGCTACAGCCCGTGTTCGAGTTTCAAGTTCGCCATCGCCGTCATGGGCTTTGACGCCGGCATTTTGACCGGACCGCATAGTCCGGCAATCAAATATCTCCCGGAATTCGAGAACGCCTATGACCCTCCCACTGCCCACAAGGACGCCGATCCCTCCATTTGGCTGCGCGACTCGATCGTGTGGTATTCCCAGCAGATTGCGACGACGCTGGGGAAGGAACGGTTCGCGGCCTATGTGAAACAGTTTCGATACGGGAACGAAGATGTCAGCGGAACACCTGCCGAAGATGGCCTGACGCACGCCTGGCTCATGAACTCGCTGGCGATCTCGGCCGATGAGCAGGCCGGGTTCGTATCGGATTTCCTGAATGAGCGGCTGGGAGTTTCCTCGGACGCCTATCGCCTGACGCGAGAGACTTTGCCGTCCTATCCGGCCGAAGGCGGTTGGACGATCCGAGGCAAAAGCGGAAGCGGCTGGCTGAAGAATGAAGGAGGCCAGATCGACAAGTCCCGTCCCCAGGGTTGGTTTGTCGGCTGGGGCGAGCGCCAGGGAAGGACTGTTCTCTTCGTTCGGCTTCAAGTGGGCGTAGAAGCATCATCGACGCCCGGTGGAACTTTAGCGCGCAACTTCATGCTTCAAAATCTCGCCGCGCTTGCCGCCGGCGGATAGCCGGCACCCATCGGGCTGCGCCTCGGACCAGAGACGCCGCCGTCTTTCGGCGGCGCGTTACGCGTTATGTCAAGCGTAATGCCGCGTGCCCGTTAACCACCACGGGCCTTGCCGCGTGATCGGTTGCCCGGCCTGCGCTAACCAGGCCGGATGCGCTTTTTCCGTAAAGATGACGACGCGCCGCGCTGGGTGGATACCGACGCCCTGCGCTGGAATCCCGAAGAGCCGCTGGAGGCCGAGCCGCGCTTTGCGCCCGGCAACGATGTGGGCTGGACGCAAGACTGGCGCAGCGAGCCGCGGGCCGCTGTGCCGGATCTCGCGCCCCCAGAAACACCCGCGCCACCGTCCGTACCCGTCACCCTGCTGGCCGACGCGCCGGAGATCGCCCCCGCCAATCTCAACCGCGCTCCGCGCCTGGGACCGGCGCGGCTCGCCATCGGCGTCGCGCAGGGCCTGTTCGTCTGGGGCCTGCTGGCGGCGCGCGAGGCCGGTGTCTGGCCCGGCAGCGATCCCTATTTCTTTTCCGCCCTGATGCTGGCGGGCCTGTTCGCGCCGCTGGTGCTGCTGGAAGGGCTGGGCGAGATCGAAACCCGGCTGCTGATGCTGTGGAGCGGCACCGTCGCCGCCGTCACCGCCACGCTGGGCCTGTATCATCACTGGCGCATCCAGGGGCTGGAGCAGCCCAGCTATAGCCTGTTCACCGTCTCGGTGCTTTGCGCCCTGATGCTGTTCACCGCCCAGGTGATGATACGCGCGATGCTGCGCGAAGGCCGCGCCCTGCCGCCCTATCGCGCCCTGTTCGACGCCACCTGGGCGCTGGCGGCGCGGCTGCTGGTCTGGGCCGTGGTGGCGGGCTTTGCCTGGGCGCTGATCGGATCGGGCAACAGCCTGCTCAACTGGCTGCGCCAGACCAATCCGGCGCTCGATCTGGGCGTGGCCCCGCTGCTGCTGATCCTGCCGCTGATCGGGCTGGCCAGCGCGGCGGCGCTACAGTTGACCGCGCCGGACTGCCGCATCGGCCATACCCTGCTGCGCCGCGCCCTGACCACCACGCTGGTCACGTTTTTCACGGTGGCGCTGCCGATGCTGGTCCTGGCGTCGGCCAGCCTGCTGGCTGTGCACCTCACCGCCACGCCCCTGCCGCTGGCCTGGTCGCTGGGCCTGGCGCTGCTGCTGGTGCTGGCCATCAACGCTTCTTTCCGTGGCGAGGAGCCGCGCGCATCCTGGCGCAAGGCCAGCGAGTTCCTGGCCGCCTTCCTGCTGGTGGCGCTGGTGGCCGTGGCCGCGCTGGCCTTGCAGACCCGCGTCGCGGCCTTTGGCTGGACCGGGCTGCGGGTGCTGGCGGCCGCCGCGATCCTGATGCTGGGCGGCTATGGCGTCAGCTATGCGGCGGCGGCGCTGATCTCCATCGGTGGCGGGCGCTGGATGCAGCGGGTGGAGGGTTCCAACCGCCTGCTGGGGCTGCTGCTGGTGGGGGCCTGCCTGGCGCTGGCCTCGCCCCTGGCCGATCCGGTACGGCTGGCGGTGCAGACCCAGGTGGCGCGGG
>CALDFO010000114.1 GCA_937942205.1 uncultured Alphaproteobacteria bacterium | reverse complement strand
GTGTGCTCTTCCGATCTTCAGCCGTCCCGGAACCGAGACCCACATCGCCCGCGAAGCCAAGGCCCGCCGCGACAAGGACGAACCCGATCTGTGCGTGGACGGTACGCCGGGCGCCGATTTCATCGGGCCCCGACCGCTGTCCGATGATGAAGTGGTCAGCAAATTCCGCTTCAGCGCCTTCACCCGCACCGGCCTGGCCGAACAGCTGCACGCCCGCGGGTTGGATACGCTGGTGCTGTGCGGCCTGACCACGGAATGCTGTATCGCGGCTTCGGCCTGGGAGGCGTTTGAACGCGATTTCCATGTCTTCGTCGCTGCCGATGCCTGCGCCGCCTATGAGGAGGACCTGCACCAGAGTGCGCTCAAGGCCCTGCGGCTGAGCGGGGCGACCGTGGCGGTGGTGGCGGACTACCGGCGCGCCTGGAATACCTTCGATAAAACAACGGCATAGTGGCATCCCCCAACCCTCTTGCGCTTGCGATGTAAAATGTTACATAACATGCCAGGAAGCGGCCGTGACGGCCCATAATGCGGTGTCATGACGCTCAAGTTCTGTCTGCTGGCTCTGTGCCTGGCCGCGCCGGCCTTTGCCGCCGCCGCCCAGCCCATTGAAGAAGTGATCGTGACCGGCGATCCCGTGCGCCTGCTGCAGGCGGGCCGCAACGACGCCGCCTTCGGCCTGGACAAGCCGCTGCTGGAAACGCCGCGTGCCGTCACTTTGGTCAGCGACACCACCATCGCCCGTTATGGCGTGGACGGGCTGGACTCGCTCACCGCCCTGACGCCCTCGGCCTATACCGGCAGTTTCTACGGCGTGGAGGGGGCGGTGAATCTGCGCGGCACCCTGGCCGAGAATTATTTCAAGGGCTTCAAGCGCGCCGAGAACCGCGGCACCTATTCGACGCCCTTGTCCAATGCGGCGGGCATCGAAATCCTGCGCGGCCCACCGTCGCCCATCTATGGCGCGGGCAAGGTGGGCGGGCTGGTCAATGTCATTCCCCGGACCCAGGCCGCCAGCGACGTCTTCGGCGGTGAGGTCACCGCCACCTATGGCGCCTATTCCAAACGCATGGTGACCGGCCAGATCGGCGCGCCCCTGGTGCTGGGCAACGCCCAGGGCGGTGTTCATGCCTATGCCGAGTTGGACGACTCCTACAGTTTCTATCGCGGCCTGCACCCCAGCCATCAGTTGCTGGAATTGTCGGGCGACCTGGCGGTGGGCGGCTGGGCCTTGTCGGCCGATTATCTCTATTACCGCTCGGCGGGCGATGTGCAGACGCCGGGCTGGAACCGGCTGACCCAGAGCCTGATCGACAACGGCACCTACATCACCGGCCGCAACACATCGCTGGCCGATGCCGACGGCAATGGCCGCCTGACCCTGGATGAGCTGGGCGGCAATCCATACACCTTCGATCCGAACTTCCGGCCGCTGGCCTGCATCGCCTGCACCGATGCGGCCCATCGCCTGGATACGGGGCTGGGCACGACACAGCTGGACCCCCGCACCGTCTATATCGCGCGGGGCGTGGATTTCTCCGACACCGTCACCCATACCGGCCTGCTGGAAGCGGCGCGCGATCTGGACGACGGCGACAGCTTGCGGCTGCAACTGTTCCTGGACACGCTCCAGAACGACCGCTTCGTCTCCTATGGATTTCCCGGTTCCTATCGCAGCCAGATCTATGAGGCGCGGCTGCGCTACGATTTCCGCCGCGATTTCGGGGCCCTGCGGACCCAGACTGTCACCGGCGCGTCGTTCCGCGCCAGCCACGCCATCGGCAAGGAAAGCTTCAACAGCGGCGTGATCGCGCTGGACCGGCGCGACATCAGCCTTGGGGCGCAAGCCAACGACATCATCACCTCGCCCTTCGACGCCAATCCGCCCGGCACCGTGAGCATGGGCTGGGAAAACGACGTCCGCAGCAACATCACCAATGCCGGGCTGTTCGTCACCAGCGACCTGACCTATGGCGGCCTGGGACTGCTGCTGGGCGGCCGTTACGACACCTACAATGTGCGGTCCGTGGACAAGGGCGTGCTGTCTTATGCCCCGCCGGACGGGCGCGGCAATGCCGGACGCATCACCTGGTCGGCCTCGCTGTCCTACAAGACCGATATCGGACTGGTGCCGTATGTCACCACCGCCAAGGGCGCGGCGGTGGAAGGCAGTCAGGCGGGCGAGGTGTCCACCAGCCTGCTGGCGGCGCGCAACTGGCTGTCCGATTCCTTTCTCAATGAAGCGGGCGTGAAGTTCAGCCTGCTGGACGACCGCTTGCAGGGCGCCCTGGACTGGTATCTGCAAAACCGCACCCGGCTTTCCAAGGGCGGCGGCGTCATCAGCGTGCAGGGCACCCGCGCCGAGGGCGCCGAACTGGAACTGCGCTATGTCGCCTCCCTCCATCTCAGCTTTACCCTGGCGGGGGGGCTGCAGCACACCACCATCAAGGGGCCGGACCACAGCTTCGCCTATCTGCCCGCGCGCAGTTACGGCATCGCGCCCCAGGACGGTTTCGGCGGCAGCTATCTGACCTATGATTTCTCCACCCTGCCGGGGCGCGGCGGCGATTATGAAAACACGCTGCTGCCCCATGCCGTGATCAGCCCCTATGTCACCTGGACCAGCGACGAGGAAATCTGGGGACGCTGGGGCGCCACGCTGGGCGGCACCTATGTGGGCCGGACGCGCCAGACCGTGCCCGGACCCATCCGTTACCCCGCCTATATTACCGTCAACGCCTCCGCATTCGTGCAATGGAGCACCTGGGAAGTGGGCGTGAACCTCAACAATCTGGCCGATGAACGCTATTTCACCCCCGCCGCCGACACCTATGCCAATCTGGCGGCGCTGCCGGGACTGGGCCGCACCTGGAAAGTGACCCTCAAGCGGCTGTTCTGAGCCGCGCTTCTTCCGAAATACCCACCGCTTTGTCGCACCCCGGTCGCGATTCGGGAGCCTGCTTGCTCTAGGCTTTGCCGCACAGACTCGCGCGGAAGCAGGGGTATCGCATGGACCGGAAGTTGCGGCTGTTGTTGATCGCGGGCGGCGGCATCGCCGCGCTGCTGGTGGCGGCGCTGGTCGCGGTCTTCCTGGCGGGGGAACCGGGCAAACCCAGCGACGGCGTCCTGGCGCGGTTGCAGAACGGCTTTTCCACTGTCACGGGCGGTGCGCCCGCGCCCGAAGCCGGGGATCAGGCGCGCGACTTCGCCTTCCGCCGTCTGGAGGTGGATGTTTCCAAGCCCCAGGCCGAAGCCTGTCTGGTCTTCACCCGCGCCCTCGATGCCGGTGGCCGGACCCGCTACGAGGATTACCTGACGCTCGATCCCGTCACCCGCATCGCTACGCGGGTGGTGGACAATCGCCTCTGCCTGGCGGGCCTGGCCTTCGACAAGACCTATAACGTCACCCTCAAGCCGGGCTTCCCGGCCGCCGGCGGCGAAAAGCTGGCGGCGGAGGAAACCGTGCCGGTGGAACTGCGCGACAAGCCCGCGCTGGTGCGTTTCGCCGGGGGCATCATCCTGCCGCGCGAGAATGCGGCGGGGGTGCCGGTCACCACGGTGAACATCGCCCGCCTGTCGCTGAAGGTGGTGCGGGTGGGCGACCGGCTGCTGTCGCAGATTCAGAACGACACGGTGGATCAGACCACCATCTACAAATGGGACCAGCAGCAGCTGGAGAACAACCAGGGCGCGCTGGTCTGGCAGGGCACCATGGCGGTGGCGGGCCGCAAGAATGACAGCGTGGTGACGCTGATTCCGATCCGCGACATCCTCAAGGACAAAAAGCCCGGGGCCTATGTGCTGATCGCGGGCGACGCCGACAAGCCCATCACCGACGAGGATTACAGCCGCCAGTTCGCCACCCAATGGGTGATCGCCTCCGATATCGCGCTCACCAGCTTCACCAGCGCCAATGCCGCCGCCGGATCGGGGCTGGCGGTCTTTGCCCGCTCCTATGACCGGGCCGCGCCGCTGTCCGGCGTCAAGCTGACCCTGGTGGCGCGCAACAACAACGAACTGGCTTCCGCCGTCACCGACAGCAGCGGCCGGGCCGATTTCGACGCCGGGCTGCTGCGCGCCAGCGGCGGCGACGAGCCGGTGATGGTGATGGCCTATGGCAACACTGGCGATTTCACCTTCCTGGACCTGCGCCGTTCGGCCTTCGACCTGACCGACCGTGGCGTGGGCGGGCGCGGCAGCCCCGGCCCGGTGGACGCCTGGCTGACCACCGAGCGCGGCGTCTATCGTCCCGGCGAAACCGTCCATGCCACCGCGCTGCTGCGCGATCGTATTGGCGCGGCCCTGTCGGCGCCGCTGACCCTGGTGACGCAGCGTCCCGACGGCATCGAGGTCGGCCGCATCACCGTGGCGGGCGACAGGTTGGCGGCGGGCGCCGCCGCCTGGAGCCTGCCGCTGTCCGCCAGCGCCCCGCATGGCCGCTGGCAGATGTCGGCCTTCATCGATCCCAAGGCGCCCGCCATCGGCCGGGTGCAGTTCGATGTGGCCGACTTCGTGCCGCAGCGCCTGAAAGTGACCCTGACCGCGCTGGACAAGTCCATCGCGCCGGGCGGTGATTTCCGGCTGCGGGCCGAGGCGCGCTTTCTGTATGGCGCGCCCGCCGGCGGCCTGACCGGCGATGCCGAGGCGACCATTGCCGCCGACGCCAATCCCTTCCCGCAATACAAGGGCTTCCGCTTCGGCCGGATGGACGACAGTTTCTCCGAGACCAAGGTCAGCCTGACCGTGCCCGCCACCGACGCGGCGGGCGTCACCACCATCAGCGGCAATACCGGCGCGCTGGCCGACACCACCTTGCCGCTCAAGGCCACCATCCGCGTCTCGATCCACGAGCCGGGTGGGCGCACCACCGACCGTTCGCTGGATATCCCGATCCGCGCCCATGACGCCGCTATCGGCATCCGGCCGGTGTTCGACGGCAGTTCGGTGCCGGAGAATACCCGCGCCGGTTTCGAAGTGATCGCGGTGGACGCCGGCGGCAAGCGCATCGCTCTGTCCGGCCTGACGGCCAGCTGGGTCCGCGAGG
>CALDFO010000113.1 GCA_937942205.1 uncultured Alphaproteobacteria bacterium | reverse complement strand
GAAAGCCGCGTGACGTTCCATGGGAGCAGCAGGCCCGACAGGCCGGCGACGGGGGCCCCGGCCTTGTAGTCGAGCGTCGGGGCCAGCCGCGCGTCGGTGATCTGGGCGTGCTCCTTGTTCGCCGCCGAGACCGTCGGGAACGCCGCGGACTCGAACCGGAGCGTCTGGTATCCGCCCTCGACGGCCCCGTCGCGGATCAGGAATGCGCCGGGGGCGGCCGCGGTGGTCTCGAACGAGAGGTAGTCGACCGGGGCGAGGTCCACGACCTCGGCGACGTCGGACGCCTGGATCCAGGCCCGGCCGGTGGTCCCCTCCGTGGTGAGGCCGGGGCCGATGGCCCCGGCGTAGAAGTAGCTGAAGCTCATGCGGCCGGCCGGCTCGGCGAAGGTCCGTTCCGACATGAACCCCGCGCCCTCGGGCCGGCCGACGATCGTCAGCCGGCCGGCGGCGCCGGAGCCGCCGTCGTAGGCCAGGCGGCCCTGGGGCCGGGGCATGGGCCAGTCGGGCATGGCGATGAGGGCGTCGTTCGCGAACGGCGTGCGGCCGGACAGGTCGACGGACATGGCGTTGTCCGGGCCGGCCGGGGCGCGGTAGTCCAATTCGCCCGTGAAGCCGTCCACGAGCCGGACCCGGGCGCCGCCCGCGAGGGCGCCAAGGATGGGCGCGGCGAGGAGATCGGCCACGCCTTCATCGAGCGCGTGACCTATGTGATCGACCGCAAGGGCAAGGTGGTCGCCACCCTCTCCTCCAAGACCGACAATCTGTCGCCCGAAGAGCATGTCGAAAAGTCGCTGCAGATCGTCCAGGCGATGAAATAGCGGCCCCGGCGGACCGGGCCGGACAGCCCCGGCCTCGCCGCCGGGCGTGCGTTCCGTGCTGACACAATTTGAAACAATCCCTGGTTGCGTGCCCTGTGGCGACGCGTGATGCTGCAATGCGGCGTTTCAAAATAAATCAATAAAAACAACAACTTGATGTGGCTGAAATGCCACGCCAGCGTGGCAAGGTTACGTCTTGGTCCGGGGCCGGACTCTTGCTTTATTCCCGGCGGGCTGACGGTCGTTTGGGGGCAAATCCGAACACGCATGTCCGACAATGCCGCCGGTGGGGCCAGCAAGGACCAGCACCGGCACCTGATGAAACGCAAAGCCGGGATGCCCTTCGTGATCCACCTCAAGCGCCTGATGAGCGGTATGGCTGTCGCCGCCGCGATCCTGGCTCCGCTGCCCGGCCATGCCGCCAGCAACCGCCCCGTCACCAACATCACCCAGGATGTGTTTTCCTTCTTCGGCCTGGGCGGCGACCAGGCGAACAACCCCACCGACCCGGTCCTGCGGACCGAGCCTATGCGTCCGGCGGCGGAGCTGCAGCCGCGGGTGATCGACCATCCGGAAATCAGCCATATCGACCAGAAGGCGCTGCCCAAGTCGGGCCCCGCCGCCCCCTCGGTGGTGCGCGCCGCCAAGCGGCTGTTCTGCGTGGAATATGCCCGGATGCGTTCGGGCCTGGCGGTGTTCGGCGATGCCAGGCATTGGTGGGACCGCGCCAAGAATCTCTATACCCGCGCCTCCCATCCGGTCGAGGAAGCGGTGATGGTCTTTTCCGGCACCAAGCGCCTGAAGCGCGGCCATGTCGCGGTGGTGACCCATATCGTCAGCCCCCGCCAGATCGTCGTCGATCAGGCCAACTGGCAGAACAAGGGCGAGATCGACCTGGCCACGCCGGTGCTGGACGTCAGCCCGGACAATGACTGGAGCCGCGTGCGGGTCTGGAACATCCAGACCGGCCAGTTCGGCACCCATGTCTATGCCGTCAGCGGCTTCATCTCCAAGGAGCTGGTACGCCAGGCTTCGCGTTAAGGGCCTCCCGCCGGCGCACATCGCGGGCTAGTCTGGCGCCATGCCGGATTCCGTATCGCCACCCCGAATCTCCCTCATCACGCCCACGCATGGGCGGCAGGATCTGCTGCGTCATCAGCACCCGCTGGTGCTGGCGCAGACGGTGCAGGATTTCGAGTGGCTGATTCTGGACGACAGCCCCGAGCCGTCGGCCTATTTCGCCGCCCTGACCGATCCGCGTATCCGCTACCACCACCGGCCGCAAAAACAGCTTGTCTATGCCAAGCGCAACTGGCTGTGCGAACACGCCCGGGCGCCGGTGATCGCCCAGTTCGATGACGACGACTATTACGCCCCGGCCTATCTGGAAACCATGCTGGCGCGGCTGGACGAGACGGGTGCGGCCATCACCAAACTGTCGGGCTGGTTCGTCTATTCCGCCAATCTGCGGCGGCTGGGCTATTGGGACACCGCCAATACACTGGGCCTGCATTTCACCTTCGGGCCGGAGCCGGTGCTGCAAGGTTTTGTCAATCAGGCGCCGCCGGAGAACATGAAGAACAACTGGCTGGGCTATGGCTTCAGCTATGTCTTTCG
>CALDFO010000112.1 GCA_937942205.1 uncultured Alphaproteobacteria bacterium | reverse complement strand
TGGACCGCCAGCTTTTCACCCCCGAGGACAAGGGCCGGCTGGTCACCATCTCCCTGAACAGCTTTTTCCGCCGCTATGTCGCCTATGATTTCACCGCCGACCTGGAAGAAAAGCTGGACGAGGTCTCCGATGGCAAGCTGGACTGGAAGCAGTTGCTGCGCGACTTCTGGACCGAATTCTCGGCCGCCATCGGCGAGACCAAGGACCTGCGCATCACCCAGGTGATCGACGAGCTGGACGCCGTGCTGGCGCCGCACATCTTCCCGCAGGGCGAGGATGGCGTGGACCCGCGCAAGTGCCCGTCCTGCGACAATGGCCGCTTGAACCTCAAGCTGGGCCGTTTCGGCGCGTTCGTGGGCTGCTCCAACTATCCGGAGTGCAAGTTCACCCGCCAGCTGGGCGCCAAGCCGGGCGAAGGCGATGCCGGGCCGGTGGAGATCGGCCTGTTCCCCGGCAGCGAGGACATGATCACCCTGCGCACCGGCCGTTTCGGCCCCTATGTGCAGCGGGGCGACGGCGACAAGCCCAAGCGGTCGGGCCTGCCCAAGGGCACCGACAAGAGCGATGTGGACCTGGAGATGGCGGTGAAGCTGCTGTCCCTGCCGCGCGAGGTCGGGCTGCACCCGGAAGACGGCAAGAAGATCACCGCCAATTTCGGCCGCTTCGGACCTTACGTCTATCACGACGGCATCTATGCCTCGCTGCCCTCGCCGGAAGATGTGTTCGACATCGGGCTCAACCACGCCGTCACGCTGATCGCCGAGAAGAAGGCCAAGGGGCCGGGCCGCCGTGGCGGCCAGACCCTGAAGGATCTGGGCGCGGCGCCCGACGGCAAGCCGATCCGGATCATGAAGGGCAAGTTCGGCGCCTATGCCAGCGACGGCGAGACCAATGCCACCCTGCCCGAAGGCACCGAGCCGGACAGCGTGACGATGGAACAGGCGCTGGCGCTGATCGCCGAGCGGGCGGCCAAGGGTGGGAAAAAGAAGAAAGCCGTGAAGGCGAAGGCGCCCGCCAAGCCCAAGGCCGAAAAGCCCAAGGCTGCCAAGCCTGCGAAGAAGGCTGCGCCCAAAAAGAAGGCCGCGGCCCCAAAAACAACAAAGACCACGAAAACGAAGAAAGCTGCCGCCTCCAAAGGCAAATCTTCCGGCTCGGGCAAGAAAGCCCAGGAGCCCGAGATGGCAGGCGAATAGGACACTTGAAAAAAGACCGGAAACCCACGAACACGCGCGCCCTCGACAAGGCGCGCGTGCTTGAACTGCTGGCGGAAAACGTCGGCGCCAACAAGCGCGATCTCGCCAAGCTGCTGGGCCTGAAAGGCTCGGACCGCATCCATCTCAAGCGCATCCTGAAGGAGCTGGAGGCCGAGGGCGCCATCGAAGGCCGCGCCAAGCAGGGCTTCGTCAAGCGCGGCGAACTGCCCGATATCGGCATTGTCGAGGTGACGGGCCTGGATGCCGATGGCGAGCTGATGGCCCGCCCCCTGGCCTGGACCGGCGACAAAGACCCGCCCGCCGTCTATGTGATCCCGCCCAAGGAGGGCGGCGCGCCCGGCATCGGCGACCGCCTGCTGGCCAAGCTGGAACGGCATGGCGAAGCCTATGAGGCGCGCATCGTCCGACGGCTGGAGCGCGAAACCCAGCAGCGGCTGATCGGCGTGCTGCGGAACAGCCCGTCCACCGGCTGGCGGCTGGTGCCGATCGACAAGAAAGCCCGCACCGAATATGCGCTGGACAAGGCCGACCTGAACGGCGGCGGGCATAACGACCTGGTCGCCGCCGAGCCGCGCGCCGGGCGCATCGCCGGTTTCAGCCGCGTCAAGGTGGTCGAGCGGATCGGCTCGATGGACAGCCCCCGGACCATCAGCCTGGTCGCCATCCATGACCACGGCATTCCCACAGAGTTTCCCGCCGCCGTTATCGAACAGGCCAAAGCGGCACAGCCGGTGGATCCGAAAGGCCGCACCGACCTGCGCGCCATTCCCCTGGTGACGATCGATCCGCCCGACGCCCGCGACCATGACGATGCGGTCTGGGCCGGGCCGGATGACGACGACCGCAATCCGGGCGGCCATATCGTGCTGGTCGCCATCGCCGATGTCGCCCATTACGTCACGCCGGGCTCGGCGCTGGACAAGGAAGCCTTCAAGCGCGGCAACAGCGCCTATTTCCCCGACCGGGTGGTGCCGATGCTGCCCGAGGAACTGTCGGCGGACCTCTGCTCGCTGAAGGAAGGCGTGGACCGGCCCTGCCTGGTGGCGCGCATGGTGTTCGACGCGCGTGGCCGCAAGCGCGGCCACACCTTCCTGCGCGCGGTGATGCGCTCGGCGGCGCGGCTGACCTATGCCCAGGCGCAGGCCGCCTTCGACGGCAAGCCGCAAGACGACATGAGCGCCACCGTGCGCCGCACCCTGGCCGATGTCTGGGCCGCCTACCAATCGCTCACCCTGGCGCGCGGCAAGCGCGACCCGCTGGACCTGGACCTGCCGGAGCGCCGCATCATCCTGGGCGCGGACGGCAAGGTGGCCTCCATCGCCTATCGCGAGCGGCTGGACTCCATGAAGCTGATCGAGGAATTCATGGTGCTGGCCAATGTCGCGGCCGCCGAGGCGCTGGAATCCAAGCGCACGCCGCTGATCTATCGCGTGCACGACACCCCTTCCAAGGAAAAGCTGTTCGCCTTTTCGGACTTCCTGCGGACCCTGAACATCAGCTTCGCCAAGGGCCAGGTGGTGCAGCCGGGCGTGTTCAACCGCATCCTGGCGGGCGCGAAAGGATCGCCGCATGAGGCGGTGATGAACGATGTGGTGCTGCGCAGCCAGGCCCAGGCGGTCTATGACCCGGCCAATATCGGGCATTTCGGCCTGAACCTGGACAAGTACGCCCACTTCACCTC
>CALDFO010000111.1 GCA_937942205.1 uncultured Alphaproteobacteria bacterium | reverse complement strand
TCTATTTGGTCGCGCGGCCTGACGCTGCGCCCACGCTCCGCTGGGCCGTCGCTCCCCCATTTCACTTGCCGGATGGACGGGTCTGGGGCAGAACCGGCATATGATCCGCCGCCTTTTCCTGCCAAGGTTGGTCCTGCCGAGGTTGGCCGTGCTGACGCTGGCCGTGCTGGCCGCGGGCTGCGCCGCCAAGGGGCCTGTGCCGCGCCCCGCACCCGGCGCCATCCCCGCCGCGCCGCCGCGCGGAGAGCCTTCGGTCTTCTACAACATGCCCGCCGCGTCGCTGCGCGCCGCGCTGGGGACGCCGGCCTTCGTCCGCAAGGATGGCGCGGTCGAGATGTGGCGCTATGACGGGGCCGCCTGCCGCGCCTTCTTCTTCTTCCAGGGCGCGGCGGGGCAGCAGGTGGTGCGCCATGTCGAAACCTTGCCGCACGGCGTCAAGCTGGCCGCCGACAGCGCCTGCCTGACCGCGCTGCAGGCCGGACCGGCGCGGACGTCCTAGGCTTTCGCGCGGGCAGCTCTTTTTGGTCGCGCCGCCTAATGCGGTCGCTCCTGTGTCTTATCCTTGAAGCGGCAGAGGTCGCGCTCGACGCAGGTGGGGCAAAGCGGCTTGCGCGCCACGCAGGTATAGCGCCCGTGCAGGATCAGCCAGTGATGGGCGTGCAGCCGGTAGGCCGGGGGCACGATCTTTTCCAGTTTCAGTTCGACGTCCAATGGCGTCTTGCCCGGCGCCAGGCCGGTGCGGTTGCCGACACGGAAGATATGAGTGTCCACCGCCATGGTGGGCTGGCCGAAGGCGACATTGAGCACCACATTGGCGGTCTTGCGGCCCACGCCCGGCAATTCTTCCAGCGCGGCGCGATCTTCCGGCACCTGGCCGCCATGCTTTTCGATCAGCATTTTGGACATGGCGATGACCCGCGCGGCCTTGCCGCGATAGAGCCCGATGGTCTTGATCGCCTCGGCGAGATTTTTCTCGCCCAGCGCCACCATCGCCTCCGGCGTGCGGATGGTCTTGAACAGGGGTCCGGTCGCCTTGTTCACGCTCTTGTCGGTGGCCTGGGCCGACAGCGACACCGCCACCAGCAGAGTATAGGGATTGACGTATTCCAGCTCGGTCTTGGGTTCGGGCATCTGCTTTTTCAGACGCGCGAAAAACTCTTCTGCTTCCGCTTTGGAGAATGCTTTAGGCATCGTCGGCTCCCGGACACGAAGCGCGAGG
>CALDFO010000110.1 GCA_937942205.1 uncultured Alphaproteobacteria bacterium | reverse complement strand
GTGCGCGACGCCGACATGGCCGAGACCAGCCCCGTGCGCGGCGCCATGGTCATCAAGCCCTGGGGCTATGGCGTGTGGGAGCAGCTCCAGCAGGAGCTGGACCGCCGCATCAAGGCCACCGGCCATGAGAATTGCTATTTCCCGCTGTTCATCCCCCTCTCCTTCATCGCCAAGGAGGCCGAGCATGTCGAAGGCTTCGCCAAGGAGATGGCGGTCGTCACCCATCACCGGCTGAAGAATATCGACGGCAAGCTGCAGCCCGATCCGGCGGCGAAGCTGGAGGAGCCGCTGGTGGTGCGCCCCACCTCCGAGACCATCATCGGCGACGCCTTTTCCCGCTGGGTGCGCTCGCACCGCGACCTGCCGCTCTTGATCAACCAATGGGCCAATGTGGTGCGCTGGGAGATGCGCCCGCGCCTGTTCCTGCGGACCACCGAATTCCTCTGGCAGGAGGGCCACACCGCTCATGCCAGCCAGGAAGAAGCGGTGGAGGAAACCATGAAGATGCTGGAGGTCTATCGCAGCTTCGCCGAGGACTGGCTGGCCCTGCCGGTGATCGCGGGCGAGAAGCCCGAGAACGAGCGCTTCCCCGGCGCCGAGGCCACCTATTCCATCGAGGCGATGATGCAGGACGGCAAGGCGCTGCAGGCGGGCACCAGCCATTTCCTGGGCACCCATTTCGCCGAGGCCCAGAACATCAAGTTCCAGGACGATGTCGGTACGCTGACCTTCTGCAACACCACCAGCTGGGGCGTTTCCACCCGCCTGATCGGCGGAGTCATCATGACCCATGGCGACGATGACGGCCTGCGCCTGCCGCCCGCCATCGCGCCCCGCCAGATCGTGGTGGTGCCGATGCTGCGCGACAAGCCGGAAGACGCCGAGGTGTTGGCCTATTGCGAAAGCCTGGTGGCGGCGCTGTCCGGCCTCAGCGTGTTCGGCCAGCCCCTGCGGGCGCTGCTGGACACCAAGAAGATCAAGTCGGCGGAAAAACGCTGGAACTGGGTGCGGCGAGGCGCGCCGCTGATCCTGGAGATCGGTCCGCGCGACGCGGCGGGCGGCAATGTCACCTTCATGCGCCGTGACAGTTTGCGCGACGGCGACAAGGTCAAGTCCATCGCCTGCAGCCGTGCCGAATTCCTGGAGGAAAAGGCGGTGCAGCTTCTGGCGGAAATCCAGCATGGCCTCTATGCCGAGGCCAAGGCGCGGCTGGATGCCAATATCATTTCCGGCGTCACCGACTGGGCGGGCGTGGAAGCGTATTTCAGCGGCGACGAAGACGCCTTCAAGGGCTGGCTGAAAGTCTCCTGGTCGCGGCCCAGCGGGGCGGAACTGGATGCGGTGGAGCAGAAGCTCAAGGGCTTGAAGCTGACCATCCGTAACGCGCCGCTGTCGCAGCCTGACAGCTTCGCGCCCTGCCTGTTCACCGGCAAGCCGGGGGTGGAGGAAATCCTGATCGGACGGGCTTACTAGCCGGGTTCAGTGCAGCGCCAGGAAGGCCAGCAGCAGTGCCAGGCTGGCGGCGGCGGCGGGCAGGACATAGCTGCGGCGGCGCGGATGGAAAATCCATTTGCGCGGACGGCGCATCTCGTAGAGTCCCCAGCTGTCCTGATACATGGCCGCCCCTTCGGTACTGACCGGACGATGCTAGGGAGCATCCGGTTACCGGGGCTTTAAGACCCGTGCCAAAATGCGTCGCATCGGACCGCCATCAAGGCAGGCGCGATTGCCGCTCGCCGGGATAGCGCTGCACAAAGGGCGGCCGGGCGGGCATGGCCAGGATCAGTCCGCGTATGTCCACATCCCGCGGTCCCGCCAGCGCCCCGCTGTCGCGGTCCACCACATGCCGCTGGCGCTCCTGCATCGCATAGTAACGCCGCTTGCCCGCCTGATCGGGGCAGGCCCCGGAACCATCGTTCCTGTCGTCGCCCCAGCGCAACTCCACGCAATTGTAAGGATCGAAGGACAGGGCGAACAGCCGCCGCGTCACATCATCGAAGGTCAGAGACACCGGCCGCTTGTCGCTGGACAGATAGGTGGTGACGCAGCGCGCGCTCATCCCGTCATAAGCCATCAGCAGGTCGCCTTTCAGGTCGGTGCCGTCATAGACGATGCGCGGATCGCGGTTCAGCCATAGCTGGATCATACGCGCCAGTTCGTTGCGGAATCCCAGGAAGCCCGCCCGCAGCCGGGTGTCACGCGAGGGCGTGGCATAGCTTTCCCACACACTGTCGTCGCTGCTGTAGATATTGTCCGGCAGGCCGCTGGGATGCAGCCGGGCCGCGATGCCGTTGGCGATCGCCTGCTCCACCGCCTGACGGCGGTCCTCCAGGTCGTTGCACAGGCTGCGCATTGCCGCCTGCACTTCATAGATGGGATTGAAATCGGCGCGCCCGCCCGACATCGCCACCCGCGCATACTCATAGAAGCCCAGCCGCGCACCGTCATAGGCAAAACGCGCCTTGGCCGGATCGCCCGACGGATTGGGTTCGGTGCCGTCATACTGAACCAGCGAAAAATCGGCGATCTGGGCGTTCGCCGCCAGCACATAGCGCCCGCCGACCAGACCATGGCCGTTCCAGCGCGCGCCCACCAGCTTCAGCGGCCGCCAGTTCTTCAACCCCCAGCCCAGCGCGGCAGGGCCGCGCCCGAACTGCGGGCCATAGACGCTGCGGGTGATGGTGAAGTCGGGATGGGCGTCCATGTAATGGATGCGGCCCGCCGCATCCACCTCATAGACCACGCCGATATGGGCATTGGTGTCATAGATGACGGTGCCGGGACGGATGCTGCCCGGTTGCAGCGCGGGCGCATAGAAATCCGCCGGTATGGCGCTGTCTTTCGCCATGTCGGTGCGGAAGGTGGCGGAATAGACCGCGCCCAGCATGGCGCGGATCGCGGTGGGACCGTTGACGCCAGTGCCGCTGTCCACGATCCCCGCACGGCCCGCGATGCGGTTGGAAGTGCCGCCGAAACGGCTGCCCGCCACGCCGCTCACCCAGGAAAAGGGCAGCCCGTTCTTCCAGGCGTAATAGGCCCGCAACAGATAGGGCAGCTTGGCGCAGTCCACATCGATGTCGAGAAAAGCCTGGTCGCTGCCGCGATAGGGATTGGCGGGATCGCGCAGGCAGCTTTGCGAGGAAGAACACCCCGAACGCCCGATGGCGGTGACGAAGGCCGAATAGCCGCGCTCGTCATTTTCGTCCCAATGGTCCTTGGTGACACGCCAGGTGACCGACGGCGCCGCCTGGGCGGCAACACCGGGCAGTATCAACATCAGGGCAAGAACAAGCGCGCGCATCGCCCACAAGCTAGCAGCCGGACCGGGCGAGACGGTGGCAAGATGCCCGCTTGGTTAACCGCCTAGCGGCGGCAGGCGGGCTGGTTCAGCAGCGGCGCCAGGCGGCGGCCATCCATCTCCACGAAGGCGCCGCTGATGCCGGCGCCGGTCATAGAATTGCGCTCCGGCCGCGCCACCTGCCGGCCGCCCAGCGGGATGGCGATGCCGTCCGGCACCGGAACCGGCGGCGCGCCGACATCGGC
>CALDFO010000109.1 GCA_937942205.1 uncultured Alphaproteobacteria bacterium | reverse complement strand
CCCCGCCGCCAAATCGGTGACCTGGATGACCGAGGCGCAAGGCCAGGCGATCAAGGATTTCGTCAATGCCGGCGGCGGTTTCTATCCGATGCACAATTCCAGCCATATCTCGCTGGGCTGCAAGAATTACCGTGATGTGATGGGCGGCGCCTATATCGGTCATCCTCCCCTGCGTCCCTTCGAGGTCCACGCCACGGCCAATGCCCATCCCATCACCCAGGGCATGAAGACCTTCATGGTCAATGACGAGCAGCACTATGTCGACTACGACAAGGATCCAAAATATGTGATCCTGGAGTCGGAGAACCGCGACGAGCTCACTTACGAAACAGGCGGGCGCAAGCTGGGCACCAAATCGCCGGCTGGTTGGGCTTATGATTACGGCAAAGGCCGGGTGGTTTTCACGGCGGTGGGCCATACCGTCCACGCCATGTGGAATCCGCAATATGTCGAGCTCCAAAAGCGTTCGGTGCGGTGGCTGCTGAAGCAGATTTAGCGCCCGTCGGCGTCGGACGCCCATCTCGCTTTCAAAGCCTGGCCCGCAGTGCGGAGCCGGGCTTTGGGTTGGGTTTGGATGACGTTGCCGTTTTGCTGTTCGCAGTCGCGAAAGGGGCGCTGGGGTGTTTTGCGACGGCGTTCAATCATCGCGCGCACTTTTGGGCTGTTGATTGCGTGGAACCGTTGCACTAGTCTGAATATACATCCTTTGCCGGTGAGGGGGGCGTGACACAGCGACCGATCGGTAGCGTTGATAAGGCGATTTTGGCGCTTCAACGATTGGGTGAAGCGGGGCCCGATGGATACACCCTCAGCTCTCTGGCTGTGGATCTCGGTATCAACAAGGCGTCGTTGCATCACACCCTTTCGATTCTGCGTCAGCGCGGTTTTGTGGAACAGAACTGTGACGGCAGTTATCGGCTGGGAAAATCCGCGCTGGCGCTGAGCGACTCCTATTTGCACGATGACGGCATCTACGGGATGCAGGATGCGCTGAATCACCTCTCGCGCACCGTCAACGAGATCGTTCATCTGGGCATCCTGGTCGGCGAGGAGATCGTTTGTGTCCAGAAAATCGTGCCGAAAGCGGCGTTCAATATCTGGTCTACGGTGGGCTTTCGCGATCCGGCTTTGAACACCGCCCTGGGGCGTGCCATCGCCAGCCGGGCATATCTGGATTTTCAGAGCTTTACCCGCGCTTTTCCGACGCCTATTTTCCGGCGCACCGCATATACGCTCGCCACGCCCAGCGAGCTCTGGCAGGAGTTGCTGGCCACGTCCAAGCGGGGGTACGCGCGCGAGGTTGACGAATTCGTGGTGGGCTCAAGTTGCTTGTCGGTGGCGGTGTTGCGGCGGCACAGGCCTATCGGCGCCATCAGCATCACTTTTCCGACGGAAAGACTCAACGTGCAGCGTGAGAAGCTTATGCTGCGTGCCCTCCATGAGGATATGGCCCGCCTTCTTCCGCCGGGGTTGTCGCTGCAAACGCCCGTTGAGACAAAGCAGGGCGGCACATTGCCCGCGCACAATGCAGCAAGCTGTGCCCGGGCTGTTGCCCACCGCTAGGCGATTTTTCGCGGATCGTTTCATACGGTGAAATGGGATCGGCGCGCGTGCTTGGTGGCTCGGCCGCTTTGACGGTAGCTTGCCGGCCATCCAGGGCATTCCGGTAAAACTTGGTCGCATTGATGCCGGATCCAAGCAGGTGGCCGAGCATCTTTTATATAGCGACGACTCAATCCGGAAAGTTGATGGGTGATATCCATTTTCAATCCGCGGCGAATATCCGATCCGGTTTTTCGTCAAAGAACCAGAAGGGTGGACCATGTCCGATGCGCCGCAGTTAGAGACGTTCGAGCAACTGGTCGGAAGAGGTGCTGCACCGCGCGTTGTCGGATCGGGCTTTGAATTCATCGAAGGTCCGGTATGGCACCCAAAAGACCGGTTCCTGCTGTTCTCGGACATTCCCGCCAACACGCGTTACCGTTTTGACGGCAAGGCGGCGCATGTGCAGGCCAATCCCTCCCGCAAGGGTAATGGCATGACATATGACGCGGACTTGAATCTGTTGGTTTGCGAGCACGCCACATCCAGCGTGGCCCGGTTTGCGGGGGGCGCGAATGGTGCGCGCGAAGTGCTGGCTAGCCATTTTGAAGGCAAGGAACTGAACTCGCCCAACGATATCGTTGTTGGCAAGGATGGATCGATCTATTTTACCGACCCAACCTATGGTCGTATGCCAGTATACGGTGTCGAGCGTCCGGTGCAGCTGGGGTTCCAGGGGGTTTATCGGGTTACGGCCGATCGCAAACTGGAATTGATGGTGGAAAAATCCATGTTCGCGCAGCCCAACGGATTGTGCTTCTCGCCGGATGAAAGCCGTCTGTACGTGAACGATACCGAACAGGCCAATATCCGGGTGTTCGATGTCCGGAACGGCGGTCTGACCAATATGCGGATATTCGCATCGGGGATATCCGATCCGAACCTGGCCGGCGTACCGGACGGCATGAAATGCGACGCGCACGGAAACATCTGGGTCACGGCGCCGGGCGGGCTCTGGATTTACGCGCCGGACGGCGCGCTGATCGGCAAGGTCGCGGTGCCGGAAGCGGTCGCCAATCTGCATTGGGGCGGTCGCGATTGGCGCACGTTATTCATCACGGCTTCCACATCCCTTTACGCCATGGATGTGAAGGTCGGCCCTCATCAAGAACCCTTCATGACGGGTTGACCGCGCCGCCACGCTAAGTTTTCAATTGCTGAAGGAGTTGCCGGGTCATGTTTGTGCTGCATGTGACGATAAAGGTGAAGGCGGGGCAGACGGACGCCGCGGAGCAGGTATTCTCCGGCCCCTTCCGGGCGGCGATAGCCGCGCAGCCCGGTTTCCGCGATGCGCAGTTTCTGCGGCCCGCCGACGGCAGCGACTATGTTCTCAGCATCGCTTTCGAGAGTCAGCCGCTTCAGCAGCAATGGGTGGCAACCGATCTGCATGGCACGGTCTGGCCCCAGATGGAAAAGAACTTTGACAGCTACGCCGTTCATACCTTCAATACGGTTTGAAACGGGACATCGGCGGGGCAGTCTTCCATGAAACGCAATTGGTTCGTTTTTCCGCTTTCGGTCCTCTGCGTGGCGCTGGCCTTGCCGGCTGCGGCCGCCACCAGCACCAAAAAGATCGCTTTCTCCAACAACTATGCCGGCAATTCCTGGCGCCAGGCGATGCTGAAAAGCTTCGCCACGGTGGCCAAGGGTGCGGTCGCGAACAAGATTGTGGCCGCCGCTGACATTTTCACCGCGGCCGACACCAGCGTTCCGACTCAGGCGGCGCAGGTCCAGAATCTCATTCTGCAGGGCTATGATGCCATTGTGATCAACGCATCTTCACCGACCGCGCTGAACGGCGCCATCCAGAAGGCATGTTCGGCCGGTATCGTGGTGGTGTCATTCGACGGTCTGGTGACCGCGCCTTGCGCGTATCGCGTCGTGATCGACTATAAGGCGCTCGGCCGCGAGCAGGTGGAGCAACTGGCCCGGCTGCGGCCCAAAGGCGGCAACCTGCTGGAGATCCGCGGCGTCGCGGGCACGTCGATCGACGCCACGCTTCATGCGGGCATCGTCGAGGGCGTGAAGGCGCACCCCAACTTCAAGATCGTGGGGTCGGTGACCGGCAACTGGGACCAGACGACCGCGCAAAAGGCGGTGGCGTCGATCCTGCCGTCCTTGCCGCCTGTTGTGGGCGTGGTGGATCAGGGTGGGGATGGGTATGGCGCGGCCCAGGCTTTCGCGGCTGCGAGAAAACCACTCCCGGTCGTCGTCATGGGAAATCGGCAGGACGAACTGGCCTGGTGGCAGCAGGAGAAAGCCAGGAGCGGATATGAAACCTGGTCGGGCTCCATCGCACCGGGTATTTCAACCTTGGCTTTCTGGGTCGCCCAGCAGGTTCTGGATGGCAGGAAGGTGCCACATGACCTGATCGTGCCCTATCTCTCCTTTCATCAGGGCAATTTCGAAGCGGCGCTGCGCACGATTCCCAAGGGTGGTGTCGCCAACCACGATTATAGCCAAGCCGATGCCATCACGGCCATCAAGGCGAACACGAAATAGGCCCGCGTCATGGGTGAGCCGGGAGTGTATTTCGCCTATTTGACAGGCGTCCGAAAGCACTTCGGGGCGGTCGTCGCGCTCGATGGCGTCGACCTGAAGATAGAGGCGGGGCAACGTATCGGCCTGGTCGGCCATAACGGCGCCGGCAAGTCGACCTTGATGAATATCCTGGCGGGCGCATATGCGCCCAGCGAAGGACGGCTGTTTTTCGAGGGAGAAGAGCAGCCGGACTATTCGGTCGGTCGCGCCCGGAAACTCGGCGTCCGCTGCGTTTTCCAGGAGCTGTCACTGTGCCCCAACCTGACGGTGGCCGAAAATACGCGCGTGATGCATCCGGGACTGCGGGGGGTGGGCTGGCGTCGCAAAGCCGCGGCGCTCATCCGGGAGAAACTGGACGAGATTTTTCCGGGCCATGGCATCTCTCCGTCCGCGCTGGTGCGGGATTTGGGAATCAGTCAGCGCCAGATGGTGGAGATCGCGCGCGCCTTTACCGAGACCGAGACGCCCGCCCGGCTTGTCATTCTGGATGAGCCGACCTCGTCGCTGGATGGTCATACGGCGGCGCAATTGCTGGCCTTCGTGCGTGACGCCGCCGCCCGCGGGATCAGCTTTGTTCTGATTTCGCACATGCTGGGCGAAATCCTGGAGAACAGCGACAGCATTGCGGTCATGCGCGATGGATGCATCGTGGCTTCGGATCGCGCTGGGGCGTTCGACCGGGACAGGCTGGTACAGGCGATGGGGGCGGAAGAAAGCCGCGCGCCTGTTCCCCATGCCTTGGCGGCCGTTCGGGCGCACGCGCCGGTGCGGGTCCGTGCACGGCCCCGCCGGCAAGGAGATTCGACGGCGGTCATGGCGCA